>URBA01000154.1 GCA_900545905.1 uncultured Collinsella sp. | reverse complement strand
GCGGCCCCAACTGAACGCCGGACCAGCCGGGCATGATCTCATTGGCATACGCGATAGCGCCCGTCTTGGGGTCGACGACACCGGCGGCGCCAATGCCAACGCCCAGGACCTCAACGTCGGGGTTCGCCTCAAGAGCGGCCTTGATAGACGCCTCGATGCGCTGGAAGACGGCCTCTCCGCCCTCCTGAGCCTCGGTGGGAACCTCGGCCTCAAAGACGGGATGGGGCACGCTGCCATCTGCCGGATACTCCATGATGGCTGTTGCGATTTTGGTTCCGCCGATATCGACAGAGCAGACGTACTTGTTCTCCATGTCGCTCCCCTTCGGAGACAAAAACAACTACAGAAATTGAGGGCAGAATTATCGCCACAGGTTGGTGGCGGTTTTCCAGGTGCCCGAGGTTGGGGCGTGCGCGGTCGGGCTCTGACCTAATGGGTCACGCCCGACCGCCTGAGTCCCAAGAACGGGTGCCTGGGAAAGCGCTAGAGCAGACCGTTGTCGACGAGGACCTTGCGGATGGCCTCGACGTTCTCACCGGTCATGGCCTTGACCGGGCGCGGCATGGTCGGGCTGTCGAAGATACCCATGAGGTTCATAGCGGTCTTGAAGGCGCCGACGCCACCGGCATAGCCCTGGACGCCCGAGGTGACATCCCAGATATGCGAAATCTCATTGAGGCGATCCTGCTCGGCCTTGACGGTAGCCCAGTCACCAGCCTGAGCGGCCTTCCACTGACGCACGTAGCCCTCGGGCTCAACGTTGGCGAGACCCGGGACGGAACCGTCGGCGCCACCGAGGTAGGCGCCGTCGACAACAACCTCGTGGCCGGTGAGAATGCTCATCGGATGGCCGTTCTTCTCGTTCTCCTGAACGAGGTAGCGGAACGAGATGTCATCACCCGAGGAATCCTTGACGCCAGCAAGGACGCCCTCGGCGCCGAGCTTGGCAAGGAGCTTCCAGGGGAGCTTGGTGTGAACGCAGACGGGAATGTCATAGGCGAAGATGGGCAGGTCGAGTTCCTCATGCAGGATGCGGAAGTGCTCCTCGACCTCGGTCATGCCCTGCAGGGCATAGAACGGGCAGGTGGCGACGAGAGCATCGGCGCCCAGCTCCTGAGCGACCTTACCGTGCTCGATCATGCGCTCGGTCTCGGTGTCGATGATGCCGACCAGAACGGGAACGCGGTGGTCGACGATACGGACGGCCTCTGCGATGATCTGACGGCGACGCTCGTCGGTGGAGAAGACGACCTCGCCCGAGGAGCCCAGGAAGAACAGGCCATCGACGCCGGCATCGATCATGCGGTTGATGCTGCGCTCAAAGGAGGCAACGTCGAGCTGGTGGTCTTCGGTATCGGGAACAACGACGGGAGGGATAACGCCGGTGAATTTCTGAGTTGCCACAAGAATCTCCTTAGTTGTCTGGCGGGCAGCCCTATGCCGCCCACTCTTGTTGGCAGTGTCCAGGCCGCCTAGGCCAAAGAACACGGGTAGAACGTTTGGTTAAAGAAGTCGACGACTTCGTTTTCGAACGCATTGATGCGCTCGTGAGCGTATTTGGCATAGACGATATGCCTCCGGTCACACTCAAGACCGTTGAATACGGCAAACTGGCCCTTGGGGTCGCTCGCGGCATCCATGAGCGATGTGCCCATGAGCACCGATCCGCGCACCCGAGACGACAGCGCCTCAAGGCCACCGGGAATTGGATTGGCAACCGCCGTGCAGGCGAGGCCCCGCTCGTCCAGAGCAGAAACCGCCAGCGCGACTCCGCCGCCAAGGCCCTCGCCCCATGCAAAGATGCGGTCGGGGTCCATGCCATCAAGATTGCGCGCCACCTTCGCCAACGCGCAACCCCAACGGACGCGCTCGACAAAAGCGGACGAAGAAATCCCCCGCTGCAGGTCGTCCGCACCAGCAACATCGTCATCCAGCGCGAGGACGGCATACCCCATGGCGGCAAATCTCGTCATGTGATGCCAGCCGCGCACAGGCCGATCGATGTCGTGGAACATCAGGCACAGCGGCACGCGCTCAGATACTCGGGCACGACCGACAGGCTCGATCAAACGAGCGTGAATCGCATCGTCACCGAGCTCAAAGGAGACCTCCGAGTAACGGGCGCAGGGGTTAACAAAGTCAATCGCCGTAATGGCCAGGCCTTGAATCTCAAGATTCGAAGCGCATGTCTCTAAATCAGAAACATCTGCTTGGACATCACCGCGCCAGTCCCGATATTCTGCGAGCCTTGACGAAACCGTTCCAGGAATTCCCACGAGCCCGGGGACAATCAGCTCGTCAACATTGCTCTCGCACTTAGACATGAGCCTCCCCTCCCTTGCAGAAAAACGGAATGATCAAATCGTCAAAATCCTGAATCTCCTCGTGGCCAAAGCCTTCAAAGAACTCATGACGCTTTTCGCAGGTCAGGTTGTTATAGACCGCAAACTGCGTCGCTGGCGGACAGACGATATCGGCTGTGCCAGTGCCAAACAGCACGGGGCATTTGACCATAGGGGCAAAGTTCTTGGAATCGAAGTACGCCAGCTTGGCATAGGCTTCGTCAATACGAGTCGAGTCCTCATCAAACCAGCGAGACCAATAGCGCAGGCCTTCGTAGGCAATGTCGTCGGCATCCAAATCCCAGACCAGGCGGAAATCCGACAGGAAGGGATAGAGGATGGCGGCACGATTGATAAGCTCGCTATTAAGCGCACAGGTCGCAATACCCAAACCGCCGCCCTGCGACGCGCCGTTCACAAACACACGGGCAAGATCGATGCCCTCGAGCTCACGAACAATACGGCACAGGATTCGAATATCTTGGTGTAAGCGGACATAGTAGAGGTTGGCCGGGTCGCCGTCGATGCCGGCGACGATATGCCCGGCAACCGTTGTGCCCTCAAATCCACCAATGTCCTCGGAGGGACCTCCTTGGCCGGGGCAGTCGAGGGCGATGAGTGCCATGCCCATGCCCGCAAACGACGCCTGCTCAAACCAGCTGCGGCTTGCACCCGGATACCCATGAAACTGAAGCACCAATGGCACGGGCTCGTCCGAGACGGGTTTAAGGTACTTGGCATGCAGGCGAGCGCCACACATGCCGGTATACCAGAGGTCGAAAAGCTGGCAGGTCGCGGCATCGGTGACCGATGCCGTCTCGATCGCATAGTCAAGCCCGACGGCGTCGGCCTCGGCCATGCGATCCTTCCAAAAGAGATCGAAATCTGATGGACGGGGCATGGCGCCTCGATATTCACCAAATTGATGTTGTAGCTCCTGAGCACTTGGCATGGCTCGTGAACCCAACCTTTCGAAATCGCAACGGAGGTGCGCCCGGCAAGGGAGCCGGGCGCACGGGAGGGAAAGCGAGGTTACTCGCCGAGCTTGGGATGCAGCAGCGACGGCGCAGCGCCGAGCAGCATCTTGGTGTAGGGGTCCTGCGGGTTCTGGAAGACCTGCTTGGCTTCGCCCTGCTCGACGATCTTGCCGCCATTCATGACGATGATGTCGTCAGAGATATAGCGGACCGTCTGGATGTCATGGCTAATGAACACCATGGCCAGGCCGAGCTCCTTCTTAAGGTCGGTCAGCAGGTTGAGGATCTGCGCGCGGACCGAAACGTCCAGAGCCGAGGTGGGCTCGTCGGCGATGATAGCGTCGGGGTTCAGCGACAGGGCGCGGGCAATTGCCACGCGCTGGCGCTGACCGCCCGAAAGCTGGCCGGGAAGAACCTCGGCGGCAGAGCTGGGCAGACCGGTGAGCTCCAAGAGCTCCTTGACGCGCTTCTCCTGCTCGGCCTCGGTACCCAGGTTGTGGACGCGCATGGGGTCGAGCAGCTGCTCGCGAACGACCATGCGGGGGTTGAGCGCCGTGGCCGGGTTCTGGAACACGACCGAGATGACGCGACCCATGTGGCGACGGTCCTCGGCGGTACGTTTGGTAACGTCCTTGCCCTTAAAGTAGACCTTGCCGCTCGTGGGGGCCTGCAGGCCGCACATGACGTTAGCGGTGGTGGACTTACCGCAACCGGACTCGCCGACGATGCCGATCGTCTGACCGGGCATGAGCTTAATCGTTACACCCTGGACGGCGTGAACCAGGTTGGGGTGCAGAATCGAGCCGGTACGGGTCCTAAAGGTGACGTGGACGTCATCAAGGAAGATGATCGGCTCGACGCCGTTGACTGCGGTATCGCTCATCTACATCACCTCCGCGTGAGGGGTCAAACCATTTGCCTTGAGCACCTCGTCGGGGAGCTCGGAATAGAAGTGCTCGGTGCCGGGCACGCGCTTGAAGACCGGACGGGTATCCAGGCCAATACGCGGATGGCTCGAGCGGGGTGCGAAGCGATCGCCCTTGGGGAAATCGCGCGGGCTCGGAACGGCGCCGGGCACCTGGTGCAGGCGGCCCGAACCGCTCTCGATGGACAGAACGGAGCCCAGAAGCTGTCTCTTATACACATCTGACGCTGCC
>URBA01000153.1 GCA_900545905.1 uncultured Collinsella sp. | reverse complement strand
CGAGATGCAGCGTAGTCTCGTGGGCTCGGAGATGTGTATAAGAGACAGAAAGGTGGCGTGACCCGGGGTATCGATAAAGGTAATCTTGCGGTCGTTGATCATGACCTGCGAAGCGCCGATGGCCTGCGTAATGCCGCCAGCCTCGCCGGCAGCAACGCCGGTGTGACGGATGGCGTCGAGCAGCGACGTCTTGCCGTGGTCGACGTGGCCCATGACGGTGACGACCGGGGCGCGCGGCTTAAGGTCGGCGGGATCGTCGTAGAACGAGAAGGTGTTCTCCTCCTCGGGGGTGATGATCTTGATCTGACGGCCCAGGTCGTCGGCAACGAGCTCGACAAGGTCGTCGGACATGGACTGTGTCATGGTGAGCGGCGTGCCCAGCAGGAACAGGCGCTTGATGATGTCGTTGGCCGGAACGTCGAGGGCCTCGGCAAGCTCCTGGACCGTAACACCCTGGGAGACCTTGATGGCATCGAGCTCCTCGGGGTTCACGCCCTGGGCCAGCGCCTCCTCTATCTTGCGCTCCTCCTGAGCCCTGGCAGCCTCGCGCTCGCGCTTCTCCTTGCGCTTCTTGCGGCGACCGGTGGACTCGCGAGAGGCCTCCTCGACGGCGGCACGAGCCTCCTCGAGCACCTTCTCGCGGCTGTACTCCTCGGCCTCGCGAGCCATGCGGCTGTAGTGGTCCTCTTCGTTGTTGTGACCGCCCTTGCGCTTCTTGCCCTTGCCCTGCTTGTCGGGGTTGGGGAAGTCCATGCCGGCAGCGACGTTGTTGCTGGCGTTGGTGCGATGGCTGTGCGGACGGCTCTCGGAGGCGTTGCGCTCGGAGTTGTTGTCGGAAGCGTTGCGATCGTTACGACGGCCACCGCGGCGGTCGTTGTTGCCGCCACGACGGTTACCGCGCTCAGCGGCGCGCTCGGCCTTGGCCTTGTCCTCGGCGTCCTTCTTCTCCTTGAGCACGGTCTCCTGTGCGGCGATCTGGTCGAGCAGCGAACGGAAACGCGAACCGGAGTCGGAAGCGGGAACGGCGCGGCGCTGGGCCTCGCGGGCAGCCTCCTCCTTCTCGCGGGCAAGGCGCTCCTGCTCGGCCTTCTTCTTGGCCTCAGCCTCGGCACGGGCGGCCTCCTCGGCAGCCTGAGCTGCGGCAAACTGGCGGCGCTCCTCCTCGCGTGCCTTCTCGGCGGCGATGCGCTCGCGCTCGGCCTCGGCGGCGCGTGCGGCCTCCTCGGCGGCAGCCGCCTGCTCCTCGGCCTGCTTGGCGGCCTCGACTTCCTGAGCGCGGGCCTCGATCGCCGAGGCGAGTTGTTTGCGGACCATGGCGACATAGGCGTCCTCCAGAGTGGAGGAAGCGGACTTAGCGGGAATCTTCATATCGGCGAGATGACCCATCAGTTCCTTGGAGGTCATGCCGAACTCTTTGGCCAGGGTGGACACACGGACTTTTGCCATATGACTTCACCTACCCTTTCTGGCACCTTGGGTGCCTAGAGACTGAACGAGCGTGGGAGACGCGCCGGGACCCGCCCGGCGCGACCGCGCGCTAGATCAGGTCCTCCGCATCATCGAAGGCGTCGGTGTCGTGGACACCGCAGAAACGGGAGCCGGGACGAGCCTGGTTGCGGCACTGGATGCCGTCCTCGGACACGTACTCGCAGCGGCGGACGTCCTCGTCCTCCTCGTCACCGATCAGGTCGGCGGCGGGCTCCTCGTGAACGGGAACGTTCTTGAGGATGTCGGCGGCAAGCGTCTCGGACTTGATGTCGATGTGCCAGCCGGTCAGGCGCGCGGCGAGACGGGCGTTCTGGCCCTCCTTGCCGATGGCGAGGGACAGCTGGTCGTCGGGCACGATGACGCCGGCGTAGGCCTTCTCCTCGTCGATGAGGACGCGGGTGACCTTAGCGGGCGAAAGGGCGTTGGCGACGTAGACGGCAGGATCGGCATCCCAAAGGATGACGTCGACGCGCTCGCCACGGAGCTCGCCCACGACAGCGCGAACACGGCTGCCCTTGGGGCCGACGCAGGCGCCCACGGGATCCAGACGGTCGTCAAGCGAGTGGACGGCGACCTTGGAGCGCTGGCCGGGCTCGCGGGCGATCGACTTGATCTGGACGGTGCCCTCATAGATCTCGGGCACCTCCTGCTCAAACAGACGACGCATGAGCTCGGGGTGGGTACGGGAGATGACGATAGGCGGACGGCTGTGCTCGCCGCGGACCGGCTGCAGGTTGGAGTTGGGGTCGCGAACGTCGATGATCACGGCCTTGATGTGCTGGTTGTGCAGGTAGCGCTCGCCCATCGGACGCTCGTTGCGCTCGTTCTCGTAACGGCGCTGGTCGAAGTGCGGAAGCTCGGCCTCGACGCCCTCGCGGATCTTGACGATCGTGAAGTCGGGCGTGGACTGCAGCACGGTACCGCTGATGAGGTCACCGATACGGCCGGAGAACTCCTCGTAGATCTGCTCGCGGGCGGAGTTGCGCACGATGGCGTTGATCTCGGCCTTGGCGTGCTGGGCAGCGATGCGGCTCGTGTTCTTGGGAGTGACGTCGATCTCCTCGAACTCGGTGAAGTTGCCCTCCTCGTCCATGGAATCGTCGATCGGCTCCAGGCGGTAGACGTAGATCTTGCCAGTGGTGCGGTCGATGGTCACCTTGGCGCCCCACTCAAGATGCAGGATCTCGGCATAGCTCTTGGCGAGCGACTGCTCCAGGCGGTCGATCAGGTAGAGCTGGTCGATGTGCTTCTCCTGGCAAAGCTCCATCAGGGCGGACATCATGTCGGATGCTGCCATCTTACTTTCCTTCCTTCGCGGGCTTGAAGTCGTAGGTGGGCTTCAACTTGCACTTTTTAACATCAGAAAAATCGAGAGTGACGGACTCGCCGTCCTCGAGCTCGAGGGTCACGTTCGTCTCGGTGGCGGCGGCAATCTTGCCGGCGTACTTGCGACGGCCCTCGGTGGCGGTGGAGGTGAGCTCGCAGTTCTCGCCCACAAAGCGGGCAAAGTCGCACGGGCGGCGCAGCGGGCGCGCCATACCCGGGCTCGACACCTCGAGCGTATAGCTCGAAGAGATGGGGTCGAGCTCCTCGATCACATCGCCGACCCACTTGGTGTTGGCCGTGACGTCGTTGAGCGACAGGCTCTGACCCTCGGCACCCTCGATACGCACGCGCACGCAGGGGGCCTTGGTGGCACCCACGAACTCGACGTCGACGATGTCGACATCGTGCTGGGGAGCGACGGCCTCGAGCGCGTCGATGATCGCCTGCTCAGTCTTGGTCTTGACCATTGCGGCACCTCCATCCATACAAAAAAGAAGCGGGGCCGAAACCCCACTTCTTTCAATTACAACTTCATTTGCAAGCAAACTATAGCAATACCTGCGCAAACGTGCAAGCGTCGTACAAATCCGCAGGTCAGCGTGCGCACAGGTTCTCCACAAGAATAGGACAATTGGACCGGAAGTACCGTGCGGAGCGCGCCCGAGAGCGCAAGAACGGGCCGTGCGTCCCAATTCAATGGCCCGTTCGGGCCCCAAGGGCGTTCCTCCCCTAGCCTCTATCGCTCAGACTGACGCTGAGGGGCTTTCTGTAACAAGTCAGCCGTTCGCCCGCGTAACGGCAAGCCCGTCCAGAACCTCACGGCAAGGAGGCACCCATGAAACGTCTCGGCACCCTCTGCACGACCGCGCTCACCATCGCAGCATGCTCGCTTGCCCTCGCGGGTTGCGGTAAAACGGACGGTGAAACCGGAACACGCGAACCGGACCCCGGCAGCACCAAAGCCATCGAGAAAACGATGCCACAGAAGCGCTTCGATAAGATCAACGAAGACGAAATCGATCCGCAGGGCCTGGGCCCCGAACCCCAAGAGCAGTTCCCTATCGACCTTGAAGCGGACGAGAACGTCCACGTCGCCTGCGTTGGCAAGGATACCGACGGCTACGGAGACGCCGTGCTGGTCTTTACGGTAACCAACAACACCGGTGTCGATATGATGTTTGGCGATGTGGACTCCTACGCCTACGTCAACGGCACGGTCCGCGACGTACGCATGCGCCAGCCGGTTGCCGCGGGCGAGGAAACGCAAGCCATGCTTACCTTTGTCGGAACGTTCGACGACCCCGACTTTGATGTGAACAACGACCTCAACGACATCTACCTCAACATCTGGATGTTCGAGGAGGCGACGGGCGACGTCTACTTTAGGGACCTGGTGCACATTCCATAGCGAGCGGCGCGAAGCATAGGCCAAGCAGTGCATACAACGCAAGACGAGGGGCGATCCAACCGGACCGCCCCTCGTCTTTTACGAGTCAGCTATGCGCGCAGCGCTTACTTGACCACCAGGTTGACCAGCTTGCCAGGCACGCAGATGGCCTTGACGACCGTCTTGCCCTCGAGCCACTTGGCGACGGCGGCCTCGGCGGCAGCCTGCATCTCCTCGTTGGAGGCGTCGCGGGCGACGTCGATGCGGCCACGGACCTTGCCGAGCACCTGGACGACGATCTGTACCGTGTCTGTCTCTTATACACATCTGACGCTGCCGACGAAGCTAGAAGTG
>URBA01000152.1 GCA_900545905.1 uncultured Collinsella sp. | reverse complement strand
GGAGGCGACCCAAATGGCTTTCTCATATCGTCTTGTTTTAATCACCATGATTATTTGTAATAAATCAACAACGTTCCCGCTCGATGCAATCACCGAATCAAAACGTGTACATCAGCCACCAAAATCGACTTTTTTCGACATGTTTGGAGGCTGATGTACACGAATGCGAAATCTCCCGCCGCCTACGACGCCCTCCACATGTCTGGACTCTCTATGGCTTGGCTGGATAGACATCGCCGGAACGGGTATAGTATCGAAAGTTTTGTCGTTAACCAGCGGGGGAGTCCTGTGGGCATCAAAAAGAAGATCAAAAAGGAGCTTATCGGCACTTCCGATTACCCGTCGAATAAGATCTTTACGATCTCCAATTTCATCACCTTTACGCGCCTGATCCTCACCCTGGTTTTTCTGTACCTGTTTGTGACGGACAACAACCGCGTTATCGCCATCGTCATCTACGCCATCGCCGCATCCACCGACTGGATGGACGGGCAGATTGCCCGCATGACCAAGACGGTCTCATGGCTCGGCAAGATCATGGACCCCATCTGCGACCGGGCCTTGCTGTTCACCGGCGTGCTGGGGCTGGTTGTCCGCGGAGAGCTGCCCATCTGGGTCTGCGTGCTCATTATTGGCCGCGACATCTATCTGGGCATCGGCACGCTTATCGTTCGTCATTATCACCGTCGCCCCATCGATGTCGTCTTTCCCGGAAAGATTGCCACTGCGCTGCTCATGACCGGCTTCTCGCTCATGCTGCTCGGGTTCCCCGTTGTTGACGGCCTGCATCTTTTACCTTCAACCCTTACGGCCTTCCCGGGCCTCAACGGAAGCTCGGTGCCCCTCGGCATCTTCTTTGTGTACGGCGGCGTGATCTTCTCCATGCTCACGGCTGTCATCTATTCCATTAAGGGCGGAGCGGCCATTAAACAGGCTCTCGCGCATCCCGAGGACGAGGACATCGACTTTCTGAACCCCGAAATCGAAGACTAATTCGTTGGGGTATGATTACGTACGGTTCATTATTTGCGGCACGTCCGCGATAAGTTAGGGGTTGTCATGGACAACATGGTTAACAATATGCCTGAGAATGATAAGACTGCTGACGCTACCTGCGTATTCCGCGTGCCTTCAAGCGATGTCACCGTTCCCGACCTCATGGCTAACGTGCGCATCACCGCCCCCGTTCTGTCCATCGTCAAGGGTCCGCAGACGGGTGCCGCTTTTGAGCTCGAGGACGACGTGACCACCATCGGCCGCGATCCCGCGAACGGCATCTTCCTCAACGACATGACCGTTTCGCGCAGCCACGCGCGCATTATTCGCGAGGGCCTCGGCGCTCGCATCGAGGACCTGGGCTCGCTCAATGGCACCTGGGTCGACGGCGCCATCGTCAATGCAGCCCCGCTGCACGACGGTTCTTCCGTCCAGATCGGTACGTTTACGCTCATCTACCACGAGAGCACGCCGGAGCGCATCGAAACCGGTGAGTAGGGCATGGCCGAACGCAACTATCTGAGTATCGGCCAAGTCGTCAACCTACTTCGAGGCGCATACCCCGATCTTTCGAACTCAAAAATTAGATTTCTAGAGGATGAGGGGCTCATTACCCCTCATCGTACGTCAAAGGGATACCGTCAGTACTCCAAGGAGGACGTTGATCGCCTGGAGGTCATTCTGCATTTGCAGAAGACTCGCTACATGCCGCTCAACGTGATTAAGCAGCGCTTGGAAAACGCCACGGACCTGTCAACGCTCGCTTACGAGGTGGGCTTGCTGTCCGATGTTCCGCTCAAGACGGAGCCCAAGGAGACTAAGCAAAAGCTGCATCCCATCGAGACCATTCCCGATATGCTGGGCGTCGAGATTTCGTTTATCCGCTCGCTCGCCGAGAACGACCTCATTCGCATCATCAAGAGTCCGCAGAATCGTGAGCTCGTCGATGGTCGCGATTTCCCGATCATCCGTTACTGCTCCGAGCTGTCACGCTTCCATATCGAGCCGCGCAACCTGCGTCAGTATGTGTCTTCCGCCAACCGCGAGTCCTCGATGTTTGAGCAGGTGCTCGTGAGCATGCTCGGAATGGATACCTCCGATGACGAGCGCGACGCCAAGCTCGAGCGTGCGTTTAAGAAGCTTCACGACCTGACGGAGGGCGTGCACACCGCGCTGCTCAAGAACCGCGTTTTTGAGTCGCTCAACGCCGTGGTCGAGGACGCCGACATCGATGCACTCGATGAGGAAATCACTCGCTCCGAGTCCACCAAGGCCAAAAACGAAGAGACAGCCGGGCCGGCTTCGCACGAGGATTCTCTCGTAAAGCCGCTCAAAGTCGTCGCCCCTTCGCAATCCGGCACCGTCACCGCAGGCAAATAACAGCTGCCGAAATTTCGACAACCCATTGAAAGGTCATGCAATGTACGACTTCGAATCTCAAATCGTCGACATTCCCGACTATCCCGAGCCCGGAGTCATCTTTAAAGACATCACGCCGCTCTTTGGCAATCCCGAGGCGCTCAAAGCCATGACCGATGCCCTCGCCGAGCACTTTGCCGGCATGGGAATCACCAAGGTCGTGGGTCCCGAGGCTCGCGGCTTTATGGTTGGCGTACCGGTGGCTGTAGCCCTTGGCGCCGGCTTTGTTCCCGCACGTAAACCGGGTAAGCTGCCGCGCGAGACCGTGAGCCAGAGCTACGAGCTCGAGTACGGCACGGATTCCATTGAGATCCATGCCGACGCTATCAGCTCTAAAGATACCGTGTTGATTCTGGACGACTTGGTCGCGACGGGCGGAACCGTCGAGGCAACAGGTAAACTGGTGGGAGATATGGGCGCAAAGCTTGTCGGTTATGGTTGTATCCTTGAGCTTGCGTTTCTCAACCCGCGCGAGAAGCTCACGCCGTCTGATGACGATGTGGAGCTCTTTAGCCTGGTGACGGTGGACTAGCCGTTACCCTTAGTTACTGGAAAGGAAGCTACATGCGCACAGCAAACACGCACAAAAACATGGCACGCTGCGCTGCTACGGCAACCCTCGCTTGTGTTTTGGGCTTGGGCCTCGCGGCTCCTGCCTACGCCGATACCGCATCCGACCTTGCCGCTGCTCGTACGAAGCTCGAGCAGATCGGTACCCAAACCCAGCAGATTTACGATGAGCTCGCCACGCAGACGCAGGCGCTCGATCAGACTGCTGGCGAGATCACGCAAAAGCAGCAAGAGATCGCCGATGGTCAGGCCAAGCTCTCGACCTACGTTGCCGGCGAGTACAAGACCGGCGGTCTGAGCCTACTTCAGGTTCTGACGGGCGTCGACGACCTGAGCGATATGCTCAACCGCCTGTTCTACTACGGCAAGGTGTCCGATAAGCAGGCTCAGACCATTCAGGAGGTCAAGGAGCTTAAGCAGCAGCTCACCGATAAGCAGGCCGAGCAGGAGAAGAACGTCGCCGCCACGCAAAAGAAGGTCGACGAGCTTAACGCTCAGCAGGCTGAAGCCCAGAATGTCGTAAACTCCCTGGATTCACAGCTGCAGGCCGAGCTAGCCGCCGAGGCCGAGGCCAACGCCGCGCTGCAGGCCGGCATCAACGCCAGTACCGCCGAGAAGGCCACGGTGAGCAACGAGACTGCCGGTACGACCGAGAACACCAATAACGGTGGCCAGACCAGCAATAACAACAACCAGGGCGGCAACACTCCGGCTCCTACGCCGGCACCTGCTCCGACGCCGCAGCCCTCCACGCCTGCTCCGGCTCCGACGCCTTCTGCTCCGAGCCAGTCCGTCGACGGCGGTTCTGTTGTCTCGCGTGCATACAGCAAGCTTGGTTGCGCTTATTCCTGGGGCGGAATTGGCCCGAACAGCTTCGACTGCTCTGGTTTTGTTAGCTATTGCCTCACTGGTCGCTATTGCCGCCTGGGCACCACGGGTACCTTTATGGGCTGGACGCGTGTTTCCGATCCGCAGCCCGGTGACGTTGTGGTCAACTCGTACCACACCGGCATTTACATCGGTGGTGGTCAGATGATTCATGCTTCCGACTACAACACGGGTGTTATCATCAGCTCCGTTGCCGCCGGCATGAACAATAACTACATCTTCGTGCGTTACTAAGTCATCTTACACAGCGTGTGAATGTGGACCTCGTGGCTTTAAGTTGCGAGGTCCATTCTTTTGTCTTTCGTGCAGTCCGCTATCTAGTTTTGAATACTAGATAGCGGCCCAATCGGTCAGCAAGAAAGCTATAATTGTTGAAGAACAATTAGAAAGGACCCTCTATGAGCTGGGCACTTATCTCCGATTCAAGCTGCAACCTCCGCGATTGGCAACCGACCGCACCCCATACCACCTTTGCATTTGCGCCCCTCAAAATTCGAGTGGGGGAGCGTGAATTCGTCGATGACCTTTCGCTCGATGTTCATGAGCTTAACTGCGCTGTTATGGCGGAGACGAACGCTTCTTCGAGCGCTTGTCCCAGCGTAGGGGAGTGGGCCGAGCTCTTCAAATTGGCAGACAAGACCATCTGCATGCCGATCTCTGAGGGCGTGTCGGGCAGCTACAACGCGGCA
>URBA01000151.1 GCA_900545905.1 uncultured Collinsella sp. | reverse complement strand
CCCGCCGAAATCGCGACGGGATCAAGCATATGGTAGAGGTCGTTGAGCATGTCGTCCCCTGCTCCCTACATACAAATGCGGCCGCGGGCATTGCGCTCGCAGCCGCAAATTTGGGCGTAACGTCTATGCGGAATACATGACCCGCAGCTTTCGCATCTTAGAACGGCGCGTACTCGTCGTACAGATCGTCGGTCTCACCAGAGGCATTGACCTGCTCGACGCGGGTAACACCAGGCACATGCTCCTTAAGGATGCGCTCGATACCCATGGACAGGGTCAGCGCGCTCATGGGGCAGCCTGCGCAAGCGCCCTGGAGCTCAAGCTGAACGACGCCCTCGTCGTCAACGCCCATGTACTCCATATCGCCGCCGTCAGCCTGCAGGTTGGGGCGGATCTCCTCAAGAACCTTCTTAAGCAGCTCTTCGTTAACAGCCACAGGGGCTCCTTTCTCACAATAACGCGGGCAAGCCCGCGGACAGAGCTATGTTACTACAGCCGTGTACCCACTCCAGCGCCCGCCATGCGCGCGGACACGACCTTCACGACCACCTTCACGACCAGTCAATTTGGGACGGGGCTCTTTTAGCTGTTTTTGGTGCCGATCAGTGCCGGCACGCGCCGTTGCCGTTACTGAGCCTGTCCCTTGGTACCGATGTGAACATCAACGATAACCTGGCGGTAGCTAATGCCGCAGGAGTCGAGGATGCGGCGGCTGATGCGGCCGTCGTCGGTATCGGCATACTTGTTGTCCAGGTAGACGACCTCGCCCACGCCCACCTGTGCCAGGATTTTGGCGCAATCGTGGCACGGGAACAGCGTGACGTAGACCGTAGAACCCTCGAGGTCCTTGAGCGAACCACGGTAGTTGAGCACCGCATTGGCCTCGGCATGCACCACGTAGTTGTGCTTATCCTGCAGCGGGTCATCGCTCGTTCCCCACGGGAAAAAGTCGTCGTTGAGCGCCGAGGGCGTACCGTTGTAGCCCACCGAGAGGATGCGGTGATTGGTGCTGGCGATGCACGCGCCCACCTGCGTGTTGGGGTCCTTGCTGCGGCGCTGCGCGGCGATGGCGACGCTCATAAAGAACTCGTCCCAGCTAATGACGTCGCGGCGCTTGCCCGACGTGGTTTGATGAAGATCGTCCGGCATGGCAGACACCTCCGTGATCGCGACATTTTGACCCATTGTAGCAGGTAGCCAGTGGGACCGTTTCTCCCGACAATGAGCGGACAGGTGGACAGGTGGGACAAACACTTCTGATCAATTTGTCCCACCAACCCCCTCTACGCGCGACGGGGTTTTTGGTTGATGTGGTAAAGCTCAGCCAAGCCACGCAGCGTCAGTGCATCGTCGACCGTCAGGCTATGGCCGACCAGGGCGGCAAGTGCCTCGGCGTCGTCGCCGGTAATGACGATGGGCACGTCGCCCTCGCCCGTGGCCTTGGTCGCGCGCATCTCGGCGAGCACCATGTCGAGCATGCCGTCGATGCGTGCCACCTCGCCCAAGACCACGCCCGAGCGCATGGCCTCGCGCGTGTTGCGGCCGATTACGTGCGTCGGTGCCGAGGGTTCGACCTGAGGCAGACGTGCCGCAGCGGCCGAGAGCGAGCGGGCACCGAGCGCCAGGCCCGGTGCAATCACACCGCCCACAAATGTGCCGCGTGCATCGATGACCTCGATATTGGTCGTCGTGCCTAGGTCAATGACGATACAAGGCGAGCCATAGACGGCGCGAGCGGCAACGGCATCGGCGATGCGGTCGGGGCCGATCTCGGCTGGGTCGTCGTAATGTACGGGCATGCCGGTCTTGAGGCCCGGACCCACCGTGAGCACGCGACCCGTGCAGGTGCGGGCAAGCGCCGTCTTCCACGGGCGCTCCAGCGCAGGGACCACGCAGCTCAACACCGCCGCTGCGGGTACCAATGCTCCGTCGACGCCGGCATCGGCGGCAAGCGCAAGCATGACCTGCGCAAGCCTCATGCGCGCCTCGTCAGCCGTAATGCGAGACGGTGTCGTGATCTCGCAGGTCGCGAGTGGGCATTCCTGCGCCGCCGCCGAATCCTCGGCAAACAGGCCAAAGCGAATGAACGTGTTGCCCACGTCGACCGTCAATATATATGCGCACCCATTAAGCATCGTCGGCGCTCCTTTCGTCTGTCCAGCAGTATATCGCCTACCTAAACCAGTCATCCCAAAATGACTAGCTTGCGGCTATACTGGTGCGCGGTCGTGCGCGAGCTCACGCGGCGGCCCTTGGTAACCCGACTTCCCGCGCCGTATCCGTAGCGGCGCTCCCGGGGGAAGCGGATATACGCAAAGGAGTTCTATATGAGCAATCCCTCGAACCGCACCTCGATGCGCGGTCAACTTACGCTGCGCGGCGTCGTCATCGGCGTCCTTGGCTGCGTGATCATCACGGCAAGCTCGGCCTACACGGCCCTCAAGATGGGTGCCCTCCCCTGGCCGATCATTTTCGCTGCCGTCATTTCGCTGTTCTTCCTGAAGCTCATGGGCAACGCCAGCCTCAACGAGGCCAACGTCACCCACACCATCATGTCCGCGGGCGCCATGGTCGCCGGCGGTCTGGCGTTTACCATCCCAGGCGCCTGGATGCTGGGCTATGCCGACCAGATCAGCTGGCTCGACATGTTTATCGTGGCGCTCGCCGGCACCGTCTTGGGCCTTCTGGCGACAGCGCTCATCCACCGTCACTTTATCGTGGACGCCGCGCTGGAGTTCCCTACCGGCAACGCCGCAGCTCAGACTCTGCGCGCCACCGAGGCCGGCGGCAAGACCGGCAAGCAGCTCTTTGGCTCCATGGCTATCGCAGGCATCTACAGCGTGCTTCGCGACGCTCTGGGCGTGGTGCCCAGCATGCTGTGCACGCTCAATATCCCCGGCGTGACCTTTGCCATCTATAACTCGCCCATGTTGCTGTCCATCGGCTTTTTGGTGGGCTTCGCCCCCGTCGCGTTCTGGTTTGCCGGCGCGCTGCTGGGCAACTTTGGCATCATCGTTGGCGGCACCGCTGCCGGCCTGTTCGATGTTGTGACCGCGCAGGGCATCGTCAAGTCCCTGGGTATGGGTCTTATGATGGGCTTTGGCGTCGCCGTCGTCCTCAAGGACATCCTGCCGCAGGTCGCCGGCATCGTCCGCGGCCTCGCCGCCGACAGCTCCACTGACACCGACGAGCAGTCGCTCATCTCGGGCTCCCTTAAGCTCGACGCCGGAATCATCGGTCTGGGCAGCGCCGCCATCGCCGTTATCGTCGCCATCGCACTCGACCTCGGCCCCGTTCCTGCCGTCATCGTGACGCTCTTCACCTTTGTGACCACCATCATGAGCGCGCAGAGCTGCGGCCAGACGGGCATCGACCCCATGGAGATCTTTGGCCTCATCGTCATGCTCATCGTGGCAGCCTTTGCACAGATCGCGCAGGTCAAGCTGTTCTTTATCGCCGGCATCGTGGCTGTGGCTTGCGGCCTTGCGGGCGACGTCATGAACGACTTTAAGGCCGGCGCCGTGCTGGGCACCAACCCGCGTGCGCAGTGGATCGGTCAGGCCATCGGCGGCATCGTGGGCGCCCTGGTCGCCGCCGCCGTCATGGTCGCGCTCGTCACCGCTTATGGTCCGGACGCCTTTGGCCCCGACAAGAGCTTCGTTGCCGCGCAGGCAAGCGTAGTTGCCACCATGGTCTCGGGCATCCCGAGCGTGCCGTGGTTCGCAGGCGGCTTTATCGCCGGCATCGTCATGTATTGGCTTGGCATTCCTGCCATGATGATCGGCTTGGGCGTGTACCTGCCGTTCTACATGTCACTCACGGCCTTCTTGGGCTCCTGCGCCAAGCTCGCCTACGACAAGTGGGCCGCGCACCGCGATGCCCAGGCCGGTCTTTCTGACGAGGAGAGAGCTGCCAAGGACGCCGCCTTCCAGGAACAGGGTCTGGTCGTTGCCAGCGGCCTGCTGGGCGGCGAGTCCATCGTCGGCGTTATCCTGGCGTTTGTCTCCGTGGGATTGAGTCTGCTGGGCTAAACCCAACAACAACGTACCCGTGCAGAGCGCGGGGTCGGAGACCATCCGACCCCGCGCTTTTCTGTATCTGCCGAAACCCTCGGCTTCAACCTCATTTGACGTGCCCCCTTTACCTACTCGTCTAAGTTTCACGTCAAGATGACCACCCCGCCTGCCGCGGTGTAGAGTAGAGGCAGCGGGCGCGATGCATAGTCCGCGGCGAAGCGAGGTGAACATGAAACTCGATAACCAGCAGCTCAAGCGACTGCGCGAGCGCCATCACCGGCGCCACGGCATCCGCCCTGCCTATAGCGAGGTCATGGAGAACGCCGGCCGCTTCCTGAGGCGCGCATTCAACATTCGCGAGGGTCGCGCCCCCTATCACGTAATTCGTAAGCGCTTTGTAAACGGGGCGCGCCTAACCGGCTCGCACCTGTGCATCCTCATTATCGCCATGCTGATCGCGAGTGTCGGCCTCGATATCGATTCGGACATCGCCATTGTGGGCGCCATGCTCATCTGCCCGCTCATGGGCTCGGTTCTTGCCATGGCATACG
>URBA01000150.1 GCA_900545905.1 uncultured Collinsella sp. | reverse complement strand
CTACACTTCTAGCTTCGTCGGCAGCGTCAGATGTGTATAAGAGACAGATGGTAAACGGATGTTGTTTATACAGCCTGTGTACAACAGATATACTTATATCCTATGCGTAAAGCCCATGGCCCGCAGGCCGTGATTCTATTGAACTGGACCGTATTATGAGATTGATTCACAACAGCCGTCTGCCGCAGTTTCGTACTCCGTTTGGCGCTGTGACCACTGGAACTTCCGTTTCGCTCTCGGTGATTTTGGAGGATGCCGACCCCAACCAGGCGACGCTCACCCTGCGCACCTGGGTCGATGAGATCGGTGAGTCTCTGTATCCCATGACGCACGAGGGCGACGGCATATTTACCGTAGAGCTTGAGTGCACTGAGCCCTGTCTTATCTGGTACAGCTTTATCTGCAATATCGAGGGCCAGCCCGAGGTCCGTTTGGGCGCACCGCAGGGACGCACCGGCGGCGAGGGCGTAACCTACGACTACGCCGAGGTTCCGTCCTTCCAGATTACCGTCTACAAGCACCGCGAGAACCGTCCCACTTGGTACGAGCGCGGTATGGTCTACCAGATTTTCCCCGACCGCTATGCCCGCGACGAAAACTGGCGCGAGCGCACGCTTGCCGAGGTCGAAAAACCGCGCAACGGAATCCAGCGCCGCATGGTCGAGGACTGGAACGAGCCGCCCGTATACGAGCGCGCCGAGGACGGCTCCATCAAGACCTGGGACTTCTACGGCGGCTCGCTCAAGGGCATCCAGGAAGACCTGCCCCGCATCGCCGAGTTGGGATTTACAGCTATCTACCTCAACCCCATTTTTGAAGCCGCGAGTAACCACCGCTACGACACCGCCGATTACACCAAGATCGATCCGATTCTGGGCACCGAGCAGGACTTTACCGAACTGTGTCAGGCGGCCGAAAAGCTGGGCATTTCCATCATTCTCGACGGTGTGTTCAACCACACGGGCGACGATTCGATCTATTTCAACCGCTATGGCAACTACCCCGGCGTGGGCGCGTGGCAGAGCAAGGATTCGCCGTGGCGCGATGCGTTTTACTTCCATGAGGACGGTTCGTATGACTGCTGGTGGGGCGTGGGCAACATGCCCGCCATCAACGAGAATTCCGAACTGGTGCGCGATCGGCTCCTGGGCAAGGACGGCGTGATCCGCAAATGGCTGCGCGCTGGCGCCCATGGCTGGCGACTCGATGTGGCCGATGAGCTTTCCGATGACTTCCTGGCCGAGATCAAAAAGGCCGTGCTCGCCGAGAAGCCCGACGCGCTACTGCTCGGCGAAGTCTGGGAGGACGCCTCCAACAAGATCAGCTATGGCCATCTACGCCGCTACCTGCAGGGCTCCGAGCTCGACTCTGCCATGGACTACCCCTTCCGCGACATGGTCATCGGCTTTTTGATGGGCTACAAAAACGCCTACCAGGCTGCCGAGGATATCGAGACCCTGCGCGAGAACTACCCGCGCGAGGCACTGGCCTGCGCGCTCAATCTGCTTTCGAGCCACGACCGTCCGCGCATTATCTCGGTGCTCGGCGGCGGCCCTGACGAGTCGCAGCTGCCCGAGAGCGAGCGCAGCAAGTGGCGCCTGGACGAGAACTCCATGGGCCTGGCCAAGAGCCGCTTTTGGTTGGCGACGCTCATGCAGATGACCTTCCCAGGCGTGCCCTCGATCTATTATGGCGACGAGTACGGCTTGGAGGGCCTCACCGATCCGGGCAACCGCCGCACCCTGCCGACCAAGGACCAACTCCACGACTTCGATACGCTAGCCATCGTTAAGAACGCATCTGCCATTCGCCGCGCGTTACCGTTTATGGTCGATGGCGAGATCAAGGCCTTTGCGCTCAACAACGACGTCTTGGCCTACACCCGCACGGGCAAAGACGGCGAGGCCGCGACGGTTATCATCAACCGCAGCCTGCGCAATTCGCACTGCGTGACGATTCCGGCGCTCGGCGAATGCGCAAGCGACGTGATCAGCGGCCACGAGTGCGAAATCCACAACGGTACCGTCACGCTCGACCTGTACCCGCTGGGCTCTTCGATCATCTATCACCATGCCGAGAAGCGCCTGCAGGAGCCGCTCGATCACGGCGCGGGCGTCGTGTGCCACATCACCTCGGTGCCGACCGATGACGGCAAGCCCGGCACAATCGGTGCGCCCACGCGTCGCTTTATCGACCATCTGGCCGCCATGGGCATGCGTTACTGGCAGGTCCTGCCCGTCAATCCCACGGACTTCTTCCGCTCCCCCTACGCCGGTCCTTCGGCCTTTGCAGGCAATATCGACCTGCTGCCCGAGAGCCACGAGGAGCTGGCTGCTGACTTCGTCACCTGGAAGGCCCGCGGCGGCGAGGATGCCGACCCGCTATACACGGCGTTTAAACATCGCAACGCTGACTGGCTCGAGAAGTACTGCGTCTACATGGCGGTAAAGAAGCACTTTGAGGGGCTGTCGCGCCACGATTGGCCGGCAGATGTCGCGCGCTACAACGAGCATCTGATTGATGACAAGCGCTTCCACGACGAGGCCGAGCTGCAGGCGTACATGCAGTATCGTTTTGACCTGGCCTGGTGCGAGCTTATGAACTATGCGCACAAGAAGGGCATCGAGGTCATCGGCGATATTCCGATGTATGTCTCGGACGATTCGGCCGATGCATGGAGCGAGCCCGAGAACTTCTGGCTGTCCGATACCGGCAAGGCGATTGAGATTTCGGGCGCGCCGCCCGACAACTTTGCGCCCGAGGGCCAGGTGTGGGGAAACCCTACCTTCCGCTGGGATTACATGAAGAAGAACGGCTATAGCTGGTGGATGGATCGCCTGCGTCGTGCGTTTTCACTCTACGACCGCGTGCGCCTGGACCACTTCCTGGGCTTTCACAACTACTTTAGCATCCCCGCCGGCAAGGCCTGTGCCGACGGCCGCTGGCTTGCGGGACCAGGAAAGGACCTGTTCCAGACGGCCTACGACGAGCTGGGTCCGCTCAACTTTATTGCCGAGGATCTGGGCTATCTGACGCCTGGCGTTCGCGCCATGGCATCGACCTGCGGCTTCCCCGGCATGGACGTACTGGAGTTTAGCGACTACGACGTTCGCTGCGGAATTCATCCCACACCGGGCAAGATCCTGTACACCTCGACGCACGACACCTCGACACTTGCCGGCTGGTGCACGCGCTCCTTTGCAGGCGGCGATGAGCCGAGCGGCATTGCATTGGCAAGCGAGCTCATGGGCAACGCCCTGGCAAGCGATGCGCCGCTCGTTATGATGCCGCTGCAGGACATACTGGGCCTGGGCGACGATGCGCGCATGAACGTGCCGGGCGTGGCCACGGGCAACTGGACATGGCAGGCGCAAGAGGCCGACATTGCGGCAGCCGAAGAGAAAACTGCGAAGCTCCTGCGCAGCACCCACAGATTCTGGGGCGAAGCGTGATAAAACCCACGATATAGGGTACAGTTACAGCTGTTTGAATTTTTGCGGGCAGAGCGATCTGCCCGCTTTGTGCTGAAAAGGAAGTATTATGGCGCGCTACGATTACAAGTGCACGAGCTGCGGCAACGTGTTTGAGGTTGAGCACCCCATGTCCGAGACGCCCGAGGTCGTATGCCCCAGCTGCGGCGCCCCGGCATCCAAGACGTTCTCGGCCAGCGGCATTAAGTTCGACGGCAGCGGTTTCTACAACACCGACCAACGCAGCGGCGGCTCCAGCACCAGCGCCACGAGCGGTTGCTGCGCCAACTGCCCGCACAGCCACTAGAAACCAATCAGCCCCGCGACCGACACCAATCGCGGGGCTATTTCTTTGCGCTATGGGTAGCTAATTATCAGGCCAGGTTTCCTTATGAATTGCGGTGAAATAAGGACTGTTTAGCGGGTAGAAACGTCTTTCAATCCCTATTTCAACGCAGCTTAGTTGTTACATGTGAGCCAGGCGGGCGCAGAAGTGGCCGTCGTAGGAGTCGGCGTTTACGGGGACGCTTTGGAAAAGTCCGCGGTCGTTTTGACGTACGGAGACGAGCTTCTTGGCTTGTTCGAACTCGGGTAACTGCAGAATCTGCGCCTCGGAGAGGGGTGCCAAGCTAAAACCTGCGCCCTCGGGAGAAGCCAAAAACGCATCCACGACTTGCGTGTTCTCTTCATCAAAGACCGAGCAGGTGGCATAGATAAGCTCGCCGCCGGCAGCCACGCGGGCAGCAGCCTCCTTGAGCATCGTAAGCTGCAGTTTGGGCAGCTCAACCGTCACATCTTTTTCGGTCAGGCGCCACGGGATCTCGGGATGACGGCGCATGGTACCGGTGCCAGAGCACGGCGCATCGATAAAGACCGTGTCGAACTTAACCGGCTCGCCAAGCATGGCATCAAACGATGTGAGCACCTCATCAAGCTCGCAAGCATCACCCGAAACCGTACGAACGCCCTGAATACCGGCCTTATGCAGACGAGCGAGATTCAGATCGCACTTGCGATCATGCAGATCGAGCGCCGTATGCTGACGCTCATAGCCCGTACGCTTGGCCTGGCACATCATCACATAGGTCTTGGTGCCACGACCGGCACCAATCTCAAGGCAGCTAC
>URBA01000149.1 GCA_900545905.1 uncultured Collinsella sp. | reverse complement strand
ATCTACACTTCTAGCTTCGTCGGCAGCGTCAGATGTGTATAAGAGACAGGCCTCACCCAGCGCGCCCTGGCGGAAAGCCTTGGCGTGACCGATAAAGCCGTCAGCAAGTGGGAATCCGGCCGCGGCCTTCCCGACATTTCCCTCGTTGAGCCTTTGGCCCAGAGACTCGGCATAAGCGTGGCTGAGCTTTTGGCTGGTGACATTCGGGCCAACGCCAACCGTGCAGGCAATATGCTCAAAGGCGTCTTTTACGTTTGCCCTATCTGCGGAAACGTTGTGCACGCGCTCGGAGAAGGCAGCTTTAGCTGCTGTGGCTCCACGATGTTTCCCCAGGAGGCCGAAGAGCCGGACGCGGACCACGCCTTTTCCATCGAGCGCATCGAGGACGATTGGTACGTCACGCTCGATCATCCCATGACCAAGGATCACTACATTAGCTTTGTGGCATATGCGACTATGGACGGCATCTGCTTTAAGAAGCTCTATCCAGAGCAATCGGTGCAGCCGCGCTTCCATATTACCGGGCGCGGCAGGATATATCTTTACTGCAACCAACACGGACTCTTTACGTCGCTGACGCCTCGCAAATAACGGCTGTCTATCCGCCCTCCTCATGCGTTCCCGGGGGACCCAAAATGAGCGTGGATAATCTCCCGTTTTTGGGCCGCATGCAGGCTCAAAGTGGGAGATTATCCACGCTCGTTATCTGAGTGTCCAAAAATCCACGCTCGTCGCTACTTGAGTCCGGGCAGGCGGGTGTAGGGGAACGAGCGCTCTAAGAATTCGGAGCAGCGGGCGTAATCTTTGGCAAAGTAGCTGCTATAGAGCGAATCGAGTACGTATTGCACGGCGATATGGCTGGCGAATTGCGTGATGCGGTGCGTCATGCTCTCGTGGTCGCTTACCGTGAGATAGGCGGCAAAGCCGGGGTGAATGCGGGCACAGTGCGGCGTGCCGATGACGATGACCGGGACATGTCGACTGCTAAGGATCGGCAAGATCTCCTTGAGGTTGGGGGCAAGGCCGCTGTAGGAGATGACGATTGCCACATGGTCGGGACCCGAGGCGAGCGCCGTGCGCACCTGCGCCTCGACGCTGTCGTGGCACGTCGCGCTTTTGCCGGCGGAAAGCAGGCGATCGCGGAACATTCCCGCTGGATACAGGTTATGCGAGCCCGTGTAGATGTCCACGGTGCCGGCGCGCATGATGAGCTTGGCGGCGTGGTCGAGCTGTGCAGGGTCGAGCAGCTCCTGCGTTTCGGCCAAGGTGGTCTGGTAGAGCCCCTCCATGCGCTCCATCACCTGCGCAGGGGTGGAGGTGGCATCGAAGGGAAAGTTGATGTCCACGTCGCGCCGGTTGCCCGTCTCGGTCGCCTGGCGGATGAGCTCGACCTTGAGATCTTTGAAGCCCTCGAGGCCGAGCTTTTTGCAAAAACGGTGCACGCTCGCAACGGAAACGTTGGTGCGCGCGGCAAATTCCTTAATGGAAAGCCCGCGCACATCCTCGCCCATGGCGAGGGCCGTTCGCCCAAGTTGTTGCTCGGTGGGGGTGAGGCTTTTGCCCTGCGTGATCTTTCGCCTGATATCCATATGGCTCCTATGCGTTTGCGTCGCGATAAACCAATCATAGCGATAAATAAAACGTTCGGCTTGGCTGGGAGTTTTGGTCCGCCGGTCTATGAACGACGGACCGCTCGACGCTGCGCGGGCTCAACATAGGGCGTGCCCTGCCCGAGTTGTTTGCGCTCGGGCTGCTATCCGAGCACGCGTACGGGCCCCAAGAGGCCGCTGGGATCGGAGGGCTCGGTCATGCCGAACATGTCGGGGACGGCGTGGTCGAGGGTGTTGATGATATCGATCGTAAGCGCGTGCTCGCCGGCTAAAAGTGCGGCGGCCTCAAAGCGGTAAGGCGGACAGATGCGGGTGCCGAGGGATTTGCCGTCGAGGGTGACGGTTGCGGTCTCAAAGACCTCGCCAAGGTCGATGACGGTGCGGGTGGCCGCTTCGCCCAGGACAAAGGAGGCCCGGTAGCGGAATGTGCCGGCCTTGCCGGGGAACTCGGCCGAGGAAAGGTCGTGCAGGTCTGCAAGCTCAACAGACTCGCCAAAGGCATCGGTGCCAGGGGCAGAGAAGGCAACCGCCCAGGGCCCGTCGACGCATGTGGCTTCGTCTTCGGCGGTTGCCACAGCAACGGAACCTGTAGCCCCAAGGACCACGATGCAGCTCTCGTAGGGAGCCAGCTCGAGCGTGCCGTCAAAGGCGGCGGGCTCGGTGCCGTTGAGCAGGTCGAGGCGCGCGCCTGCAACGGGTGTGCCGTCGGCAAGCGCAATCTGAGTGGAGATACCCTGCTTGGGATGCTCGTTGACGAGCATCAGATAGGTCTCGCCCGCCCGCTGGTAGCGCAGTGCGCGCAGCCAGGGCTGGGACTCGGCACAAACCACGGTCTGCATACCGGCGTCGGCAAGCGTGCCTGCGAGCTCGGCGGTTGCCAGGAGCTTGATGCCGGCGACCGCGGCTGCATCCACGGAGGCAAAGCCCTCGCGGGCTGCAATATCACCGTCGTAGCGCTTGCTCGGCAACTCATCCAGCGCGTACACGGCAACACCTGCGGCTGCGGCGCGCGCGGCAAAGTCGAGCACGGCTCCGCCGACAAACTCGGCTCCGGGCATCACCAGGCAGCGGTATGCCTGGCCGTTCACGCCAAAGCCGCTACCGTCTGCGGCAATTTCAACGGCATAGCGCCCTGCGTCCTCAAATGCCTCTGCCGGCACGATGTCAAAGTCGACCTGCGCGCGCATAAGCTCGGAGGCGGCATGCTGCATAAAGTTCGCCTCGCCTGTCCACTCGGCGTCCGCATGGTAGAGAAGCGCCACCGGGGTCGTTGCGCGCCCGCCGCTCAGCAGGCTCGCCGTACGGTTCATGTAGCTCATGAGCTGCCCAAAGTGTGCAAACTGGGGTTTTGGCCATGCGCATAGAAATGCGGCGGGCAGTCCCAGTCGGGGAAGGCGGCCATGCTAAAGGCATGCGGCACAAACCAATTGACGCCGCGCACCAAAAAATGATCGGCGATCCACTTCATCTCGCGTAGGCCTTCGTGCCATCCAAATGCGCCAAAGACCTCGGCCATGCAGCGCCCCTGCTTTTTGGGGTCGAGGTGTGCTGCCGAGGAGCCCAGCTTGGGCAGCACGTAGTTATAGAACTCGAGGTCCCACACGCCGCGTCCGTAGCTGTGAAGGCCGCGGTCCATGCCGGGTACCAGCTGGTTGATCACGATGTCGACGCCCGCCATGTCCTGACCGCCCACGGCGCGGAAGTAGTGCCCGGCGCCCACGCCCAGGCGCGCGTGGCAGTCCTTGTCCTCGATAACGTGGCCGATGTACTGCACGCCGCGCGCGCGGCACCAGTCTCCGAGCTGGTCGCAGAAGCACTCCTTATAGAGGGTGCTCGCGATGTCCATATAGACGTGGCGTACGTGCGCGCCGGCCGGCTCGCGGTCCCACAGGTGCGGGAGCTCGGCCAGGTAGCGCTCGCCCAGTGCCGCGCGTAGGCGACGCTCAAGCTCGGCCGACCAGGGTAGGGGCGCGGTGGCCTTGCCGATGAGCGTGTCCGAGATGCCATCGGGGCCCGTGGTGCCCTTCTCGTTGGCAAATCCGGGCTCATCGGAGAAAAAGCCCAGGATCGTCTTGCCAAACTCATCGCCCAGATGCTCAAAATGCGGCTCGTAGACAGCATCGATGAGCTGCGCCACCGAGGCGCGGTCGACCATATTGATGTAGTCCTCGTTGTAGGAGGTCTTGCCGCTCGTGAATATCACGCATGCCTGCGTGAGGCCCGCAGGTGCATCGAAGACCAGGCGGCTGGGGTTGCCGTCTGCATCGTCGATTACTCGGTAAGCGACGTCGACGGGGCTGCCGTCCTGCATAAATGTCACGCCGTAGAAGCGCTCTGTTTTGTCGAGCATGTTGGCGAGCGCGATGCTCGCGGCGGACGTGGGACCCACGATGTCGAACGTGCGGTGCGTGAGCACGATCTTGCGGAGCTCGGGCACGGCCTCCTTGACGGCGCCGTTGGCAAAGCCCGTGGGGAAGTGCGCGTCGTCCAAGATCCAGAGCTTAAGGCCCAGCTGCTGGCGCTCGTCAATGACAAAGCGCAAGTCGCGCCACCAGCCCTCGCCGCAAAAATCGGGGTGTGGGCGGCTTTCGAGGCAGACCTCGTGGATGTCGGCGCCGGCGATCTTTTCCAGATACTCGGCAATGGTCTTATGGCTCTCGCCCTTCATCCACAAAAACGGAAGCACGTGGTTGTCGTATGTGCCCTCGAGCACCTGCTGATAGTACGCGGTCATGGATTCTCCTTGGCTCGATCGATCTGCTGCATAGCACAGATTATGGACGCGTCGGCGCGTTCTGCTAATATCTGAATCACGACGAACTATGACCAAATCAACGATTGGCAAGCCATGGAGATCGACGAGCTCGAGCGTAGGCTCAGCGAACTGAGCGCCAGTGAGATCGCTTATAAAGACGGCATGGCATTTGATTGGTCGATTATGACCTGTCTCTTATACACATCTCCGAGCCCACGAGACTACGCTGCATCT
>URBA01000148.1 GCA_900545905.1 uncultured Collinsella sp. | reverse complement strand
GACCTGCAGTTATGATGAATTGTTGAGAAACCATAGAGTTCAACTTTAACGTTACGGGGGCCTGTTTAAGAGGAGCTTTGGGCTGTAAAAGCTATCTCAACGTGGGGTTTTACAACTACAGCGTGCCCTCCTGGCGAGCCTGCTCAATCTCTTCGAGCGCCTCGGCGGGGGTGAACGAGCAAGTGCCGTCGCCGAGCTTGACCACCTGGATTTCGTCGCCGGTATGGACCTCTCCGCCCTTTAGCACCACGCCAAAAACGCCCTCGTGGGGAAAGATGCAATCACCGGCGAGATAGTAGATAGCACAGCGGGTGTGGCAGACCTTACCAATCTGACTGATTTCGACCAGGACATCGTTGCCAATCTTGAGCTGCGTTCCCAGGGGGAGCGAGAGTAGATTGATGCCTTGCGTGGTGAAGTTCTCTCCAAAGTCACCCTCGTGTACGTCGAGCCCGCGTGCCTGCGCCGTCTGGATGGACTCCGCGGCTAAAAAAGAGACCTGGCGGTGCCAATGTCCGGCGTGCGCATCGGTAGCGAGGCCAAATTGCTCGATGACGGTGTCGCGTCCATCGGCGACGGGCGACTTGCGAGTGCCTTTGTGCTCCGACGTGTTGATTGAGACGATACGGGCAGGCCCGTTGTAAGCATCGTTTGCGGTGCGTAGGGGAACTGCCGTCTGGGCACGATCCGCAAGTTCGCGCTTGGCGGCGTCAATGATGGGGTTGTTGATCGGATGAGCCTGGGGCACGGTGCACCTTTCGACGGGGCGGGCAACATGTTGAATCCTACAACAATGGTAGGTTCATTGCCCATTGTCATACAACGGTGAGCGCCGTCTTCGTGCTGGCCTTCGTGCTGGACAATTACGTTGATTGCCATAGATACGGTGGAGCTTTGGGCGCCGGCGGCTTGGCACGCTAGAATAAATCAGTTGCGCAAAGACCGCCCGTTGTGTGGGCAGTTCATGATAGGAAGTTTCCATGGCATTGCAATTTACAGAGCGCGAGTTCATTCCCGTGCTGCTCGGTGGCGACATCAACGCCTATTCGGTGGCGCGCGCCTTCTACGAGGAGTACCAAGTCAAGAGTCTGGTCTTTGGCAAGTATCAGACGGGTCCCGCGTACCGCAGCCAGATTATCGACTACACGCCCAATGTCGACATCGACACCATGCCCGTGATGCTCAAGACCGTCAACGATATCGCTCGGGCACATGCCGATAAGACGATCGTCCTGATGGGCTGCGGCGATAACTATGTTGCCCTGGTGGCCCAGGCAAAGGATGCCGATGAGCTGGCGGATAACATCGTTGCGCCCTATGCACCCTACAGCATGCTCGAGCAGTGCCAGAAGAAGGAGATCTTCTACGAGCTGTGCGAGAAGCACGGCGTGCCGTATCCGCATACCTTTACTTTTACTGCGCAGATGCTCAATGCGCAAGGCGAGGCACCTGCCGAAGTGCTCGACCAGATCGACTTCCCGTTCCCGATGATCCTGAAGCCGTCCGACGGCGTCATGTGGTGGCAGCATGAGTTTGAGGGACAGAAGAAGGCTTATGAGATTGCCGATCGCGCCGAGCTGGAGCAGGTTATCCGTGACTCCTATGCCAGCGGCTACACCGACGACCTGATCTTGCAGGACCGCGTGCCCGGCAACGACGAGTACATGCGCGTGCTCACCAGCTATTCCGACCGCAACGGTAAGGTGCGCATGATGTGCCTGGGCCATGTGCTGCTCGAGGAGCATCAGCCCCACGGTGTTGGCAACCATGCCTGTATCATCACCGAGCCCAACGACGAGCTCATGGGCGGCGTGCGCAAGCTGCTCGAGGACCTTCACTTTGTGGGCTATTCCAACTTTGACGTCAAATACGACGAGCGCGATGGCTCGTTTAAGTTCTTCGACTTCAATACCCGCCAGGGCCGCAGCAACTACTATGTCACCAACAGCGGCTTTAACGTTGCCAAGTACGTGGTAGACGAGTATGTGTTCAACCGCCCGTTTGAGCCGGAGTTTGTGACGGCACAGGACGAGGCGCTGTGGATGGTCGTCCCCATGGGCGTCGTCGACAAGTACGTCAAGGATCCCGAGCTGCGCGCTAAGGTGCATCGCCTAGAAAGGGAAGGCAAGGGCGCCGACCCTTCGTTTATGAAGGGCGATTTTGTCTTTAACCGCTGGCTGCGCATGTGGCACACCAAGCTGCGCCACTTTAAGCTGTTCAAGACGTATTACAAGTAGATGAGTGCGGCGCCCGTCCGGTTTACATCGGGCGGGCGCGGGTATGATACGCGCAATTGCGCAAGCGTCACCAAGGAGGCGGAGATGGAAAAGCTGGGAGTTATCGGCGGCATGGGCGCCGAGGCCACGTCGTATTACTACGACCAGGTAGTGCGTCATACGGCTGCTGCCTGCGATCAGGAACATATCGACATGGTGGTGCTTTCCAAGTCGACCATGCCCGACCGCACGCTGGCCATCAAGACCGGTGAGCATGCCGAGCTGCTGGCGACCATGAAGGAGTGCGCCCAGGCGCTCGAGTCGCTGGGCTGTGCGCACATTGCCATTCCCTGCAACACGTCACACTACTTCTACGACCAGATCCAGTCGTTTACGAAGGTGCCGATTATCCACATGCCGCGCGAGTCGGTGCGCTATGCTCTGGCCGGTGCGGTGATGGGGGAGTGCGAGTTCGACCCCAACCTGAGTATGCCGGCCGAGCCGGTGCGCAAGATTGGCATCATGGGCACCGACGGAACCGTGGGCGCGGGCGTCTACGGCCGCGAATGCGAGGCTGCGGGTGTTGAGGTCGTCTATCCCAGCGAGAAACGTCAGAACGATGTGATGTCGCTTATCTACGATGATGTGAAGGCCGGACGTGAGCCCGATATGGATAAGTTCGACCGCGTGATGTGGGAGTTCGCCCGTAGCGGCTGCGATCGCGTCATTTTGGCTTGCACGGAGCTCTCGGTGTTGCAGAAGTACCGCGAGATGCCCGAGATTACCCTCGACGCCATGGATGTCCTGGTGCGTGAATCCATCATTCGTAGCGGCGCTCCCTACCGCCTCTAGCCGCCCCCTACCTACCAAAAAGGGACAGGTTTATTTTGGTAGGTTTTATCTGGGGAAACAGTAAAGGCCTCGGCTCGTTTGGCGCGAGCCGAGGCCTTTTGCGTTAGGCGGTTGGTGCTGGCGATGAGCTAGAACAGGAAACCGAGGACAATGAGGGCGGCGCTGATGGCGAGCACGGCGACATCCAGACCCTTGATGGGATAGCGCTTGTACGAGCTAGCGCGCGTGCGCAGGTAGAAGCCTCGCTGTTCGGCGGCAAGCGCGGTGGCGTCGGTCTTGCCCACGCTCGAGATAAGCAGCGGCACGCATAGCGGCAGCATGAGTTTGAGCTTCTTGATGGGGTTCTTGGTGTCGTACTCGACGCCGCGTGCGGTCTGCGCCTCCATGATGGCGTTCATCTCCTGACCAAACACCGGCACAAAGCGTAGCGCCGTGGTAAAGGTGAAGGCATAGCGATACGGCACGTGCAGCACCTCGACACAGGCGTTGGCAAGGTCGTTGAGCTTGGTCACCATGAGCATGAGGATGAGTGGCAACGCCACGCCCAGCAGGCGCAGACAGGCCTTTGATCCGGTAATGAGGCCTGTGTCGGTAACGAAGCCCCACACCACATTGCCATCGCGCATAAAGGCCAGCTGGAGCAACAACATGATAAGTGCGAGCGGAATCAGCAGCTTGAGCAACGAGAACAGGCGGTCGACGACGCCGGCGTAGGCGCCCAGCGCAAGGGTGAGTGCCAAAAAGCCCAACAGCGCAACATAGGTGTCGGACAAAAAGATGCCGATGATGATGGCGGCGGCAAGGCCCAGTTTGACGACCGGGTTCAGGCGATGCAGCAGCGTATCGCCCGGCATATAGTCGATGACGTTAACCACGGCGGACCATCTCCTTGGTAATGCGAACGATATCGGTGACCTCGCTCACCTGCGCAAAAGCGGGCGAGACGGAAGATGTCAGACGGCGCGAGAGTTCAATAACCTGGGGCGGCTCAACATAGGCACGCCGCATGAGATCGATGTTCGAGAATAGCTCGTGCGTGCGGCCGCGGTCGAGGATGTGACCGTCGGCCATTACTACGATACGCTCGGCAAAGTCGGAAACAACTTCCATATCGTGGCAGACCATGATAACGGCGCAGCCGCGCTCGGCCATGGTGCGCACCGTTTCCATGACGGTCATGCACTCACGGTAGTCAAGGCCGCTCGTGGGCTCGTCGAGCACTACGATCTTGGGCTCAACCACTACGACGGAGGCAAGCGCCACCATTTGTCGCTGGCCGCGCGAAAGTGAGAAAGGTGCCTCATCGGCAGGCAGGCCAAAGCGGTCGATAACGAGTTGAGCACGACGCAGAGCCTCGGCACGGTCGATGCCGCCAAGCTCCAAGCCAAAGGCAACCTCGTCGAGCACGGTGTCTTTGCAAATTTGACGGTCGGGATTTTGGAACAGCGTGGACACGTAACGGGCAATGCGGCTCGTAGGGACCTCGCGCGTATTCAAACCAGCAACAACCCTGTCTCTTATACACATCTGACGCTGCCG
>URBA01000147.1 GCA_900545905.1 uncultured Collinsella sp. | reverse complement strand
TACGAGATGCAGCGTAGTCTCGTGGGCTCGGAGATGTGTATAAGAGACAGCCAATCGCCTGCATCGACGTCAGGGCATCTCCCAGACCCTGATCCATAAGACCGCGGACCTCATCAACAAGACCCTGATCAAACATCAGATCAACGCGTAGGTTAATGCGCTCGTAGAGCACCTCGCGATTACGCGTCAAGCCAAACCACAGAGCATGATAATGCTCGCGCGGAACACTGAACTGTGACTTTTGCTGGGCATAAGACACACCATCATCATGCATTTCAAGTGCACGAATCACACGGCGCACGTTATGGGGGTGAATGACCGCGGCAGACTCGGGGTCGCGTTCGGCAAGCAGCGCGTGCAGTGCCTCCTCACCAATACGCTCAGCAAGCTCCTGATATCCTGTTCGGCGATCGTCCTCGAGTTCTCCCGATGGAAAGTCCATCTCATCGAGCGCAGCCTTAAGATACAAGCCCGTACCGCCACAAAAGACCGGAAGACGTTTCTCAGCAAGCAAGCGCTCAACATGAGTTCGGGCGTCAGACTGGTAGAGAGCGGCAGAATACGCAACGCCCGGATCGACGATATCGACGAGACGCAAAGGTGCCGTGCACTCCTGCGGCATCATCTTGGCCGTGCCGATATCCATGCCACGATAGATTTGCATCGCATCGCACGACAACACTTCGGACGAAAGAAGAGCGGCCAAACGATCTGCGACATCGCTCTTGCCAACCGCCGTCGGCCCGACGATCGCTACAGCAGAAAGACTTGCACCGGGAGAAATCATTAGCGAGGCTCGCCCACAACGGAGCCAGACAGATACCACGTTTTGGCGACATCAACATCAACGTCGACGATTTTGCCGACGAGCTGATCGATGCTATAGCCAGCGGGAATCGGCGCATGCACCGTCTGGTTCTTGGGGCTTTTCCCCAGAAGAACAGCGTCGTTCTTCTTGCTCGTACCCTCAATAAGCGCAGGCACCACGGTGTGAAGCTCGCCCTGGTTATACTCGTGAGCCGTCGTCTCGATAACCTTGACCAGACGGTTAAAGCGCTCAAGGATAACCTCATGCGGGGTGGGATCATAAATCTCAGCTGCCGGGGTACCGGCGCGCTTGGAGTAAATAAACGTGTAGGCCTGGGCATAACGAACCGTCTCGGCAAGCGAAAGCGTCTGCTCAAAGTCTTCCTCGGTCTCGCCCGGGAAGCCCACGATGATGTCGGTCGAAAGCGCAATATCGGGCATACGGTTACGAATACGATCGACCAGACCCAGATAATCCTCGCGCGTATAACGACGATTCATCTCTTTAAGGATGCGCGTGGAACCCGACTGAACGGCCAGGTGGAGCTGCGGCATGACGGCAGGTGTCTCGGCCATGGCGTCAATGGTCTCAGGCAGCAGATCCTTAGGATGCGAAGAGGTAAAAAAGATACGCTCGACGCCCGTATCGCCCACAGCGCGCAGCAAGTCGGCAAAGCGCGGCTTGCCAAAAAGATCGCGACCGTAGGAGTTCACGTTTTGGCCCAGAAGCGTAATCTCGCGCACGCCCTGACGCACCAGACCTGTCACCTCGTCGACAATCTCCTCGAAGGGACGGCTCTTCTCACGACCACGGACGTACGGCACGATGCAGTACGTGCAAAAGTTGTTGCAGCCCGTCATGATGGGCACCCAAGCGTGATACTGCGTCTCGCGATGCCACGGCATACTCATGGCGTCGGTATCCTCATGCTCATTCGTACGGATATGGCGCTTGCCATCCAAAAACGCCTCGGCAATGAGCTCGGCCACGTGCGCAATAGAATGGGTGCCAAAAATGACGTTGACGTTATCGACGTTGGTGAGCAAGCCCTCGCCATCGCGTTGGGCGATGCAGCCGCCCACGGCGACCACGCGCTTACCCGAAGGCGAAGGAGGAAGGCTCTTGCAGGAATTGCACTGACCATACAGGCGCGTATCGGCAGCCTCGCGTACACAGCACGTCATGAACACGACAATATCGGCATGCTCGGGATCGAGCGCCATAAGACAGCCAAACGAATCGAGCAGGCCACTCACGCGCTCGGAGTCGTGCTGGTTCATCTGGCAGCCGAATGTGCGGATAAAGTAGGTTTTACCGGCAAGAATATCGCGTACGGAACGCTGGTCCATGAGCTTACATCCTAACGATGGTATCGACGGGCGCATAGGTGCTACGAGCGTGCAGATGGCTCGCTTACGCAACAGGCTTAACGTCGTCCATGACGACATTATCCATAGCAGCCCGATTAATCTGGTGAACGTAGATAGAGAGACGAATTGCCGTGCGCGACTCTCCGTTAATGAGAATGTCGGAGAACACCGGCGCGCAGGAGACATCGAAGCCGGTCGGAATCAGAAAGCCGCGCGCAATGGCGACGGCCTTGATGGCCTGGTTGACGGCGCCAGCGCCGACGCATTGAATGTTGACGGGGACGCCATCTTTGACCATGCCGGCAATGGCGCCGGCAACGGACGCGGGCGATGATTTGCTTGATACCTTCAGGCAATCCATGAAGAAACTCCTGCGTTTAAAAGTACGTTTTAACTGCAATAACTGTATCGTACCGAGCGGACTCGGTAAAGATTTTATTCCTCTTTGGCGAGATCGAACGTCACCGTGATGCGATCACGCGAAACGCGAATCTTAGGGTCGCCGCACAGATTGAGGTAATACCGGGCGGCAAGGTCGTTAAAGTCACGCTCGACAGCACGCGAAAACTGCGCCATGTCTTCCTTGGCGATGCGAAGGCCTCGACGGTCCTTGGCAAGATCGACGGGAGCCGGCGCATGCGAGGTGGAATCGCGCTCGCGCAGCAGACGCGCGGTCACGCCGCGGACGGGCTTAATCTGTCCCGACAGAATACGGTGGGCAGTGCGCTCGGACATCTCGAGGCCCAGCCCGGAGCAGATCCGGATAAAGTCCTCGGCATCAGAGGCAAGGCCCAAACGATCGATAACCGGAAGCTCGCACTCGTCATCGATAAAGAGCAAGCGCGACGTATCGAGACGGCTCGAAGCCTGAGCGTACAGGGTCGCAGCAATCTCGGACGGAGAGCCCAGATACACATCGCAGCCACGCAGCTCCTCAAGGGCAAACTCGCACGCTGCGCGAATGATGTTATGGGGTCCACGAGCGCATACATAGCGACCGTCTTCGTCTTTAACCGCCTGAGGCCAGCTCGACTGGTCGGCGCGCTCGCTCAAGCGATCGGTGGCAACGCACACCTTAAACGCGGAACCCAAATCGACGCCCGATGTAACAACGCGTGCCTCATCCGTGTTCTGCTTGATAGAGAACAGCGCCATACCACGACCGTGAACACCCCAACGGTCCATTTTCATGCTCTCAAGCTTGGAGGTGACACGGGCATCGAAGATACGCTCCTGCATGTCCTGCGGCACACCCGAACCGTTATCCAGGAAGAGGAGGGTGCGAACACCCTCCTCCTTGGTCGTGGCGAGATAGACCTTATCGGCTCCGGCATCGCGAGCATTACGCAGCATCTCGATGACAATGTCCTCTACATGCTGAATGTCATGCTTGGCCTGACGGCGCTCGGCCTCCGAAACGCGGAGGCGGACATACCCCTCGCCAAGATTTTCCTCGACGCGAAGGTTGCCCTCCCCCGACATCGACGCGATAAATGAGATGAGCTCGTTCGCGTCGTTCATGTTATTTAGCGATATCGACAGCGCGGCTCTCGCGAATCACGACGACGCGCACCTGACCGGGATACTCCATCTCTTCCTCGATCTGATGGGCGATATCGTGGGCCAGGACCGTGGACTGGGCATCGGAAATCTTATCCGGCTGAACCATGACGTGGACCTCGCGACCAGCCTGCATGGCATAGGTGCGCTCGACGCCGTCATGGGAGTTGGCGATCTCCTCGAGCTTCTCCAGGCGCTTGATGTAATTCTCGGCCGACTCGCGACGAGCACCGGGACGAGAGGCAGAGACGGCATCGGCGGCCTGAACCAGAACGTCGAGCACCGTGTTGGGATCAACGTCGGCGTGATGAGCCTCGATAGCGTGAACGATGACGGGCTTCTCGCCATAGCGGCGGGCAAGCTCGGCACCAATGACGGCATGCGGGCCCTCGACGTCATGGTCGATAGCCTTGCCTAGATCATGCAGCAGACCCGCGCGCTTGGCGGTCACGACGTCCAGGCCAAGCTCGGATGCCATAACGCCGCAGAGGTCGGAGACCTCGAGGGAGTGCTGAAGAACGTTCTGGCCAAACGAGGTACGGTAGCGCAGGGCACCGAGGGTCTTGACGATCTCGGGGTGTAGGTCGTGGATGCCGGTATCGAAGGCAGCCTGCTCGCCAGCCTCGCGCACGCGCTGCTGAACCAGGTCGGCAGCCTTGTGATACATCTCCTCGATGCGGGCGGGGTGAATGCGGCCGTCAGCAATGAGGTTCTCGAGGGCTACGCGGGCAGTCTCACGACGGACCGGGTCAAAGCTCGAAAGCACGACGGTCTCGGGCGTGTCGTCGATCACGAGGTTGACGCCGGAAACCTGCTCGAAGGTGCGGATGTTGCGACCCTCGCGGCCGATGATGCGGCCCTTGAGGTCATCGGAGGGAATGTGCACGGAAGTAACGG
>URBA01000146.1 GCA_900545905.1 uncultured Collinsella sp. | reverse complement strand
GCCTGTATGCTCACGTCGCCCACGTTGCCGAGGGCGCGCTGACCGTCGGTGCTACCGTGACCGCCGCGCTCGACGCCGAGCGCCGTGGTTTCCTGCGCCGCAACCACACCGCCACCCACCTGCTCGACGCTGCGCTTAAGCAGGTCCTGGGCGAGCATGCCTCCCAGGCCGGCTCGCTGGTGACGCCCGAGCACCTGCGCTTTGACTTTACGCACTTCGAGGCCCTTTCCTCCGAGCAGCTCAAGGCTGTCGAGGACTTGGTCAACCAGCAGATCTTCGCCTCCAAGCCGGTCGTGACCCGTGTTATGGGCATCGACGAGGCTAAGGCTGCCGGCGCTGTTGCTCTGTTTGGAGAGAAGTACGGCGATGTCGTCCGCGTCGTCTCCGTGGGCGCCGAGGACCAGCCGTTCTCCCGCGAGCTCTGCGGTGGTACGCATGCCGCCAACACCGCCGAGATCGGTCTGTTCAAGATCATCTCCGAGTCCTCCACGGGCTCGAATGTCCGCCGTATCGAGGCCGTGACCTCTAAGGGTGCTCTCGACTATATGGCCGACCGCCTGGCACTCGTTGACGCCGCCGCTGCTGCGCTCAAGTGCCGCGTCGACGAGGTTCCCGCCCGTGTGGAGAACCTGCAGGTCGAGCTGCGCGAGACGTCCAACAAGCTCAAAAAGGCTCTGACCGGTGGTTCCTCCGACGCCATTTCCAGCTCCATCGAGGGTGCTGTCGAGCTCGGTGGCTACAAGCTCGTCGTTGCTGAGCTCCAGGGCCTTGAGGCTGCCGACCTGCGCAACGTATGGGATACCGTGCACCAGAAGGTCGCCGGCCCTGTCGCTTGTGTCGTCGCCAGCGTGACTGAGAAGGGCACTCCGGCCCTGCTCGCTGCCGGCTCCGATGACGCCGTGAAGGCCGGTTTCCACGCCGGCAACGTGATCAAGCAGATTGCGGGCCTGGTCGACGGTCGCGGTGGCGGTCGTCCCAACATGGCCCAGGCCGGTGGCAAGAACGCCGCCGGTATCGCCGATGCCCTCGCGGCCGCCAAGACCGCGCTCGGCGCCTAAGAACCTAAGTAGTCGCTGTGGTCGCGCTCGCACTGGACATAGGGGAGACCAGGATTGGCATCGCCGTCTCGAGCCGTGATGGCAAGATGGCGATGCCTGTCAAGGTGCTTCCGGCTGCCGAGGTCACTGGCATGGCAAAGACGTTCCGTTACCTGGTCGAGGACTATGAGCCCGATATCCTGGTAAGCGGACGTCCCTTGACCATGGCCGGTGAGCCCGGCCCCCAAGCCGAGCGCGTCGCCGCCGTGGCCCAAAAGATTGCCGACGAGCTCGAACTTCCGCTGGAGTTTGAGGACGAGCGCCTTTCCTCGCAAGAGGCCAAGCGTATCCTGCGAGAGCAGGGGCTCAACGAAAAGCAGATGAGGGGCAAGATTGACATGATCGCCGCCAGCCTGTTCTTGCAGACATGGCTCGATCGTAAAAACGAGGAGGTTCAGCATGCCTAGCGCTTCCGATCCGCGCCAGCAGAATCGTACGCGGCAGCCCGTGCCGCGTCCTGCTCAGCCTGGCCAGCGCCCGGCGCAGCCGACGCAGCGTTCGGCTCAGCCTACTCAGCGTGTTGCTCAACAGTCCGCCGTTCGTCCCGCGCAACCCGCTGGCGGCGCTCGTTTTAAGCAGCAGGCTCCTGCCCAGCGCACGCAGGGCCAGGCCCGGCAATCACGCCCCCACACACATCATGCTCATGGCTCGCACGGCGTTGCTCCGGCCACGCGCTCGAGCTATAACTCGCACGCCCGCCGTGGTGCCCAAAAGAAAAGCTCCCCGGTGCCTATGATTATCGGTGGCGTCGTCGCCGTGCTTGCGCTTGTCGCGATCGTTTTCTTTGTCGTGCCAGCCGTCAAGGGCTTCTTTGCTGGCGAGGATGCGAACGTCGCTGCTGGCCAGCAAGTTACTATCACGATTCCCGATGGTGCCTCGGGTGACACCATCGCTTCGATTCTCTCCGAGAACCATATCGTCGAAAATCCCAAGGATTATTACGCTGCGGTCAAAAAGCTCAACGCCGACATGTCGCTCAAGCCGGGTAAGTATTCGTTTACCACGCTTATGGATGCCACGAAGGTCGTCCAGCAGCTTATGGAAGGTCCCAACGCCGGCTCCGATGCGCTCACGATTCCTGAGGGCCTGACGGTCGATCAGGTTGCCGACCGCGTGGCCAAGGCGTACGACAGCATTTCTAAGGAAGACTTCCTTAACCAGGCTAAGGCGAGCAATTATGTGAATGATTACGCCTTCCTTAAGGGCGCTGCAAACGATTCGCTCGAGGGCTTTCTATTCCCCAAGACTTATTCGTTGGGCAAGGACCCGTCTGCCGACGATGTGATTCGCGCCATGCTCGACCAGTTCAACGCCGAGTATAAGTCGCTTGACTTTGCCAGCTGCGAGGCAAAAATCAAGGAGCGCTACGGCGTGGAGATGTCCGATTACGACATCGTTAACCTTGCCTCGATCGTCGAGCGCGAGGGCCTTAACGCCGACCAGCGCGCGCACGTGGCATCGGTCTTCTACAACCGCCTTGCCGGAAAGCTCGATGGCCTGCGCTACCTCAACAGCGATGCGACCATGATGTATGTCACCGGTGGCGAGGTTACCGCCGACGACCTGCAGAGCGATAGTCCGTATAACACCTATAAGCATGAGGGTCTGCCATCCACGCCCATCTGCTCTCCGTCGCTCGAGGCACTCAAGGCCACGCTTGAGCCGACCGACTCCGATGACCTGTATTTCTACATTACGCAGGACGAGGAGTACTTCTCGCAAACCTACGAAGAGCATCAACAGTCTTGGAATTAGCATGAGGATTTTTAGCCCCAAACGTTACGTTGCCTCGGTCGATCGCATCGACCTTGATACCCTGTGGGCCGACGGCAAACGCGCCATTCTGCTCGATCGCGATAACACCCTGGTGCCGCGTGACACCGAGCAGGTTCCCGCTGCGGTTTCCGCTTGGCTCGATACCGCCCGCGCCAAAGGCTTTAAGCTGTGCATGGTGTCCAACAACTGGCATCGCGACCAGGTCATGAGCTCTGCGCGTGAGCTGGGACTCGAGGCCATCAGCCACGCCATGAAGCCGGCGCCGTTTGCCCTCAAGGCGGGTCTTAAGCGTCTCGGCGCCACGGCCGACGAGGCGGTGCTGATCGGTGATCAGCTCTACACGGACGTGTGGAGCGGCAACTTCGCCGGCGTCGATACCATCCTGGTAAAGCCGCAGGCCACGCAGGACCTGTGGTATACGCAGATCTTCCGTATCTTTGAGCGCCGGGCCCTGCGCGACCTTCCCTGCGAGGAATAGGTCTCGTCATGTCCCAGCACACCAAACACGGCTGCGACCATATCTTCTTTATCGGCTTTTTGGGCGCGGGCAAATCGACGCTCGCGCGCAACGTCGGCACCATGTTCAAGCGGCGTTTTATCGATACCGATCGCCTGGTCGTGCGCCGTTGCGGCAAGTCGGTAACCGAGATTTTTGAGACCGAGGGTGAGGATCGTTTTCGCGAGCTCGAGACCTCGGCGCTCCGTTCGCTCCAAAGCGAGCGCAGCCTGTTGGTTTCGTGCGGGGGCGGTATCGTCGAGACGCCGGTGAATATTGAGCTGATGCACGAAATGGGTACGTGCGTGTACCTCGAGGGTGACTTCGAGGATTCCATTCGCCAGATTCGTCGGTCCGACACGCGCCCCGATTTCCGCTCTCCCGAGCATGCCGCGCGCCTGTTTGAGCATCGCCGTCCGCTGTATCGCCAGGCCGCCGATATTACCCTTGATATTCGCAACAAGTCCTTCGAGGACGTTTCCTACCTTTGTGCCGAGATGCTTTTGGAGCGTGGACTGCTATGATTCGCCGCCAACTGATCAATTTCCAAAACCGCAGCGTCGATGTCCGTGTCGGATTGGGCGCGTTCGATGAGCTGTCGCGTATGTTTGCCTCGGCTGTGGGCAAGCCTAAGCGCGCGATGGTGGTTTGGAACTCCGCCTCGTCAGAACGTTTTGATGAGGTCGTCGAGCATGCGCTGGTCGACGCCGGTTTTGCCGTGTCGCCGCTAGTCCTCGAGGTTTCGCCTGCTGGTGCCACGCTAGCCGATGCCGATTCGATCTTTGGCGCCCTGTCTGCCAACGGTATTACCTGCGACGATCTGGTTGTCGCTGTCGGCGATGCCGCAACCTGCTCGGTTGTTAGCTGGTGCGCCAACCAGTGGTGTGGCCGAACCGAGTGCGCGCTGCTGCCGACGACCTTTGACGCCATGCTCACGGTCGCGACGACCATGAAGCCGCTCATTGCCTCGTCGGCCAATGCCCTTCCCGCTATCGCGTTCCGTCCCGAACCGGGCTTGGTCGTGTGTGACCTCGACCTTGTTCGCGAGGCGGACCCCGAGGACCTCAAGCTCGGCTATGTGGTACTTGTTGGCACCATGCTTTCGAGCAGCAAGTCCCGCTGGAATCAGTTTACTGAGACCGTTCCCGAGATTCTCGCGGGCGAGGAGGTCGCGCTCGTCAATGCCGTTCAATGGTCTCAGACTGCCCGCAAGGACGTTCTGAAGCTGTCTCTTATACACATCTCCGAGCCCACGAGACTACGCTGCATCT
>URBA01000145.1 GCA_900545905.1 uncultured Collinsella sp. | reverse complement strand
TGCAGCGTAGTCTCGTGGGCTCGGAGATGTGTATAAGAGACAGATCGCGGCTCTTCTCGGAAACCGGAAGCGCCTTGACCTGCACGGGAGCCAGCCAGGTGGGGAACTTGCCCGCAAAATGCTCAATCAGAATACCAATGAAGCGCTCGATGGAGCCAAAGCACACGCGATGCAGCATGATGGGGCGCTTCTTGGTGCCGTCGGCGTCCACGTACTCCAGGTCAAAGTTGAGCGGCATCTGGAAGTCGAGCTGCACGGTACCGCACTGCCAGGTACGGCCGAGCGAGTCCTCCAGATGGAAGTCGATCTTGGGGCCGTAGAAGGCGCCGTCGCCCTCGTTGACCTCGTAGTCCATGTGCAGCTGCTCCAGAGCGGTGCGCAGGCCTTCCTCGGCGCGCGCCCAGTCCTCGTCCGAACCCATGGAGTCCTCGGGGCGGGTGGAAAGCTCAACGTGGTACTTAAAGCCAAACTTCTGGTACACGGAGTCGATGAGGTTGACCACGCCCACGATCTCGTCGGTCAGCTGGTCGGGACGCACAAACAGGTGGGCGTCGTCCTGGTTAAAGCAGCGTACGCGGAACAGACCGTGCAGGGCGCCGCGAAGCTCGTGACGGTGCACCAGGCCAATCTCGCCGGCGCGGATGGGCAGCTCGCGATAGGAGTGCGGCTTGGAGGCGTACACCAGCACGCCGCCAGGGCAGTTCATGGGCTTAATGCAGTACTCTTCGTCGTCGATAACGGTGGAGTACATGTTGTCCTTGTAGTGGTCCCAGTGGCCCGAGGTCTTCCACAGCTGCTTGTTCATGATGAGCGGCGTGGAGATCTCCACGTAGCCGGCCTTGTGGTGGATCTCGCGCCAGTAGTCCAGCAGCGTGTTCTTAAGGATCATGCCGTTGGGCAGGAAGAACGGGAAGCCGGGGGCCTCGTCGCGCATCATAAAGAGGTCCATCTCGCGGCCAATCTTGCGGTGGTCGCGCTTCTTGGCCTCCTCCAGCAGGTGCATATGCTCGTCGAGCTCTTCCTTGGTGGCAAAGGCAACGCCGTTGATGCGGGTGAGCATCTTGTTGTCCTTGTCGCCCTTCCAGTAGGCGCCCGAGACGCCGGTGAGCTTAAAGGCCTTCAGCGCCTTGGTGTAGCAGATGTGGGGGCCGACGCACATGTCGATGTAGTCGCCCTGCTGGTAGAAGGTAATGCGGGCGTCGTCGTCCAGGTCGCCGATGTGCTCGACCTTGTACTTCTCGCCGCGCTCCTCCATAAGGGCGATAGCCTCGGCACGGGGCTTCTCGTACACGGTGAACTTGAGGTTCTCCTTGACGATCTTCTTCATCTCGGCCTCGATCGCGGGGAAGTCGTCCTCGCTGATCTTGACGCCCTCGGGCAGGTCGACATCGTAGTAAAAGCCGTTGTCGGTCGCGGGGCCGTAGGCAAAGTCGGCCTCGGGGTACAGGCGCTTGATGGCCTGCGCCATGATGTGCGCGGCAGAGTGGCGGATGACGTGCGTGACCTCGTCCTGCGGGAGCTCGGCCACCGAACCGTCATTGTAGAGTGCCTTCATGGGTATGTTTTCTCCTCTCGGATGCCTGATGCAAGTGCGTGCGATGCGCTCGGCGTCTTTGACTTGCATCATTATAGGCAGGTTGCCTTGGTATACAAGCGCCCGCCGCACCTTAATGGCACGGCGGGCGATTTTCTACGCATGCTTCATCGTGTGGGCAGGACGCGCGGTGCCCGTGACATGCGGCGTGCTCGTGGCTTGCGGCCGGCCCGGCGATGGATGCGTTACTGGATGCGAGTTCGGCAGTAGGGGCAGACCTTCCAGTGCGCATCGAGCGGGCGATGGCAGCTGGGGCAGACGTTGCGAACCTGGGTATCGCACACCGGGCAAACGACGAAGTCCTTCTCGATGGGCGCGCCGCACTGCGGGCAGGTTCCGTACTGGGCAAGCTGGCGCTCGCGCAGGGCCATGTCCAGCTCCTGCTCCTCGCGGTCGGCCGCGTAAGAGTGCGGGCGCAGGACCAGGTAGGCGATGAGGCCCACAAACGGGATGAGCGCGATGATGCCCCATGCCACGTAGGCGCTGGCGCCGCGACGACGAGCGTCGATGAACACATAGACGACCGACAGCACATACAGGGCGATGATAAAGCCAACAAAGGCATAGATGACGCCCATAAGCTGCGGCGACATGAGCTCGGAGATGTACTTGGACATTACGGGTACCTTTCGGAATATTAACAGTCCGGTCAAGTTTACCACGGGGTTTGTTTATATGGGACTACGGCTGGGTACGGGGCTGGCGCGGACACAAACATCTCAATCTGTAACAGTTAGGAGCGGAATCCGGGTCCAGATGTTACAGATCGAGACAAACGGAGGGCCCTCCGACTAAATATCTCAATCTGTAACAACTAGGAGCCAGAAACCCTTCTTTCTGTTACAGATCAAGACATACGGATAGCCCGCCGGGCTAACGTCTCAATCTGTAACACGTAGGACCGTAATTCCCCTCTTATTGTTTTAGACCGAGATGAACGTGCGCCTGTGAACTCAACGTCTCTATCTGTAACAGGTAACGGCGCAGACTGCGAGCTTGGGTGTGAGAGGCTCGCGGCCTAACGTGGCCGGCATCCGTGCTGGGCCGGCCCTAGCCTGCCGTTGGCGGGTGTTGCGGGGCTGTTCGCCGCATTGCCGCCGCGCTGGGGGCACGCAGACCGTAGGATGGTCTTATTGACAGCCTGTCAACTCGTCCGGGAGGCACTGTGGCAGAAACGTTTGATATCGCGATTGTGGGCGCGGGCATCACGGGATGCGCCATCGCGCGGCAGCTCGCACGCTATGACCTGTCCATCTGCGTGGTCGAGGCGGCCAACGACATCGCGCTGGGCGCCTCGAAGGCCAACGGCGGTCTGGTGCACGCCGGCTACGACCCAGCGCCGGGCACGGTAAAAGCGCAGGTCAACGCCCGCGGCTGCGAGCTCTACGGTACGTGGGCCCAAGAGCTGGGCTTTTTGTTCCGCCGCACCGGTTCGATGGTGTTGGGTTTTAACGACGAGGACCGCGCGCATCTGGAGCATCTGCGGCGCAACGGCTTGGCGAACGGCGTGCCCGAGCCGTCGATCATCGGGCCCGAGCGCATCCACGAGTTGGAGCCGCGCGCGAGCGCCGAGGCAACATGCGCGCTGTGGTGCCCCTCGACCGGTTTTGTCGACCCATTTGAGGTTGCCATCGCCGCGCTGGAAAACGCTGTCGCCAACGGGGTGACGTTTATGCGTTCCACGCCGGTGGAGTCGATTGAGGTTGCCAACCAAGGCGCTGAGGCCGTGCGCTTTACGCTGACGACGCCCGCCGGCGATGTGCGCTGCCGCTACCTCATTAACGCCGCGGGCAACGGCGCCGCAGACATCTCGCATATGGCGGGCGCCGAGGAGTTCCAGATGGTCTGGCGCCAGGGCAACATCGTGGTGCTGGATAAGGAGCCGCGCACGCTCATGCCGCTCTACCCCGTGCCGACGCCGGTGTCGAAGGGCGTTATCGTCACGGGCACCGTGCACGGCAACACCGTGATCACCGCCACGGCTGCCGTGCGCGAGCCGGGCGACACGCAGACCTACGCGGGCGATCTGGAGCAGGGCCGCGTGCGCAAGCTGAATTACAAGTCCCGCAGAGTCATCCGCCTGCCGCGGGAGGATTGGATCATCGTACCCGGCACCCACGTGCCGCTCATCAGCCGGGCGGATTTTGCAGCGGTGCAGGCGCGGCTGGCGGCGCATGGCGGACAGACAGCGGCAGCGCGCCACCCGCTGGCCGGGCTTGTCCGGTGTGGTGTCTGCGGAGGCAAGATGGAGCTGACCGGCGCGGCGGCGCGGCGGTACTTCCGCTGCCGCACGGCGTGTCGGAGCAAGACTGCCTGCCCGGGCCAGCCCTACTGGCCGCTGTGCGACGCCGAGGCGCTTGTCGAAAAGCAGTTGTCCCGCTATGTCGCTGCGCCGGGGCAGTTGACGCAGGACCAGGCCGCGGCCCTGCTGCAAAGCATTACCGTTTACCCGCCGCAGGACGGCACACGCCGTATAGAGCTGCGGTGGAGCTTCTAAATAGAAGTGCGCCGTGTGCCGGGTGCGCTATCCCAGGTAGGGTAGACCTCACTCGACGCGACGTTGGCAATATAGGACTGGAAGCTGACCGTTACGTTGCGGACGTTGGCCGACGGCTTGCCCAGGTGTACTGTGATCTTCTTCGGCACAACGATGCGGTTCAGCACGCTGCCGGGCAGCAGCTCCTTCGGCGCAGGGCCGCTGCCGCCGTTCCCGGCAAAAAGGGTGTGCGGCGGGATCGTGACGATGTCGGTCTCGACCTCCCCCGTGCGGCTGACGGCGGAAGCGGGGGCCGCCCCTGCGGGCAGCAGGTTCAGCCGTGCCACGGTCTGCTGGGCGTCAAAGACCTGCACGCCATTCAGCACAAGGGGCTGCCAGCCGTCCAATGCAGCTTCAATGCGGTAGATTGCGTAGGGCTGCACTGCCGTGTTGGCGGCATCCAGACTGTAGGCGGCATCGGGGGCGGGCAGGTCGGCGGCTTCGGCAAAGCCGTCCGCATCGGTGACGAGCCGGGCGCGGACGCTGCCGCCCGCATCCGTTACGGTCAGGG
>URBA01000144.1 GCA_900545905.1 uncultured Collinsella sp. | reverse complement strand
GTCTCATGGGCCCCCTTGACGCGGCGTAGCGGAGGTGCCGCCCGGCATTCCCTCCGTAACGCACGAGTGAACAAAGGAAAATAGCATCACACACCGTGCGAGGGAGGACCTCTCTATGGATCTCGCGAAAACAGCCAGAGAAATTACCCGCTTCATGCTCCCCTACCTGACCACACGGCAGAGCCGCCAACTCAAAAAAGTTATATCGCACTGCCCTTTCGATGAAAGCCAGCTAGCTGAAGACGGCTGCGAGTTTGAAAGCGAATCATTCCTAGATCTATTTATGTCTGCAAAACGCCTCGAAGGCTGCTCGGATAGAACCATCTGCTACTACGAAGCCACCATCAAAAAAGCTTGAATCTTTCGATGCGCCAGTTTGCGACTTGGAAAGCGAAGAAATTAGGTCCTATCTTTCCAACTATCAGCAAAAAGCCGGCGTCACTCACGTCACCGTTGATAACGTCCGAAGAATCATCTCAAGCTTCTACTCATGGCTCGAAGACGAAGACCATATCATCAAAAGCCCGGTCAAACGCATTAAAAGAGTCAAGGCTCCGCAACTCATAAGGGAAACGTATGGCGACAAAGTCGCGAGATTCTTTGCGATAACTGCGGGTTGCCCTGAAACCTTGCCCTGATCGACCTGTTGCGCTCTACCGGCATGCGCGTAGGCGAACTCGTCTCGTTGGACAGGAACTCCATCGACACCATCAATCGGGAGTGCATCATACACGGAAAGGGCAATAAGAACCGCATCGTCTATTTTGATGCAAAGACTAAAGTCCATATTTAGAATTACCTGTCTACCCGAATGGGCAGCCCGGAAGCCCTCTTCGTGTCGAGCAAGGAGCCGCACGAGAGACTGTAAATTGGCGGCGTCGAGGCGTTGCTTAGAAACTGGAGCGCGAGCTTGATTTAGGAAGGGTCCACTCTCATAAGTTCAGAAGAACGCTTGCCACAAAGGCAATCGACAAAGGCATGCCCATCGAACAAGTCCAGGTGCTCCTTGGCCATAAAAATAGATACCACATTAAGGTATGCAATGGTCGACCAGCGCAACGTCAAAGCATCCCACCTCAGATATCTAACTTAGATGTCGTGTTTTCCCGCCAGTCGCTTGTACTCCCCAGTACTAATGACCGTCTTGATATCGAGGATGGGAGCGGAGGATGGATCAACATCCATAATGTTCGTCACGTCCATCCGGTCCTCCTCGCTTGAAGTTGTTGCAGTGTTGCCACGGTCGACGGTACGCTCGGTTGCACGGCACACGCCGACGGCGTGCGCAGCGCAACCGAGCGTACCGTCGACGGGCAACGCATCTGCCAAGGCCTCGGCGATTGTCTTAGAACACATCGTTGCCTTCTTCCATAGAGGCCAGGTATAAGATCAGATCGGCCTTGTCCACGCGCCAGACGCCGGCAATCTTCACGCCGCCGGCCGCCTTAAGAATCTGTATAGATTTGGTCTTACAGACATTCAGCAACTTGGCGATATCTCGCGAGGTGACGTATGCGGATGGCAGCTTGACGATTGCCTGGCACCACGCTTTACGCGCGATCGCGTCTCGTTTCTGCGAATCCATACCGTTCATTTAGACTCCTTTCGTTTAGTTCGAATGCAATTCACACACTACGCTTTACAACGGATGATGTCGTATATACGATACGAATGGAACGTGAAATTCGGTTGACAGCGCTAAGGAGAGAGCTATGAGTCACCCCGCAATCGAAGTACCGGCACCTATAGCAGCCGAAATCAAACCGTGGATGTTGCCCTCATGTCGAGAGAAAAATTTAGATATTTTTGGAATGGAACGCCCCGCGCTTATCTGTAAACCCCATTCGACGGCCTACGGCATCCCCTCGGGCTTCTCCACCGGGACCCTTTTAGACGTAGATCTGACAGATCCAAAGAAAATCATTCAATTTGTCGAGCGGTATGGACTTCCCGTCACCCCATACGCGGGGCAATCAGAGCGTGTTGAAAAGCGTTTTACTTCAAATGACGTCTTCTCCGATAAACCGGAGCAAGATGGTCTAGATATTTGGTACGACGCATTGAATGCATCAGAAAGGTGTTCTGAAATCAGCCTAAACCCCGAGTGCGCCTTGTTTAATAACTTCAAAGATAAGGGGCGCTCTCAGGGAACAGAAGTCGCAAACTTAATCGAAAATATTAGATACAAGAAGGAACAGGTCATACTGTTGGACGATCTCGTTACAACGATGGCATTCATGCAATTAGCTACGCTTCTATTCACAGGCAAAGCAGCTTACGGTGACCGTGCATACGACTATGTTCTGCATCAAGTATGCATCTCCCAAAACAAGGAGATTATTGAAAACAGATTTTCGCAGCTACGTATGGCGCTCCAGATGTTCGACGCGTCTAAGTCCCAGTTAGCAGTAGCCAAACCCGGAACATTTGAAATGGACGAAGGAACCAAGATATGGGTGAGCAATCAATTCAAGACAATAGAAGTTGCCCTGGCAACATTCATCGACCTCGCTATTAACCCTCAGCCAGAACCCCATACCTTCATTCAAGAGCAAACTTTACGTCGAATGGTCAACCGGAATTTAAACGGCCAAAACCCGATTTACGGAAGCCTAACAAGAGCTTGGGCGATACAACTACTAGAAACCCTTGAAAGCCATTTCTCCTGGAACACTTGCCGAGAATGCGGGCGACCGTACAAAATCCGCCAGCAGAAAATGAGGGCCTACGTCAAGCAAGAAGACGCGAACGAAGACCGGTTCAAAGAGCGAAACAACGCTCGTGACAAAAATGGCTATTGCTGCAAAGCGCACGAACAGCGTATTCGACGCAAAAATGATAAAAAGATCAGCAACGATCAGATGGATAAAGTCGCCCGGAAAATGGACGGGCTCGACCAATAATAATGGTGAAACTATGATTTTTAATAATTCGACATAGGATCCAAAACCCGTTTTATTGCACACATCGTTGCACAGCCCATTGCACACGGCGGCGATATAAAAGAAAGCAGGCCAGAGGAAAATACCCTCTGACCTGCTTTTTCTTTCATGGAGCCAGTGACAGGAATCGAACCTGCAACCCACTGATTACAAATCAGTTGCGCTACCGTTGCGCCACACTGGCACACTTGGCGCTTTCGCGCGAAGCCTGTTAAGGATAAAGGAATTGAGGATGGGGCGCAACAGGCCCTTCGACCGACCACATCTCAAAACTATTCGCCAGAACGAATAGTTTCGTCTGTTCGCCAAAACAAAAACTATTCGTTTTGGCGATGGCAAGTCCACAATCCAATAACTACAAGCCAGTGAATTGACCAGCCGAGTAGCCTGTCTCTACAGATACTCCCCTACCGTCCGCGCAGGGCCTTGAGCTTGGCCAGGGCATCGGGACTCAGGCGGCTGCCCAGAGTCATTTTGATCTGCGGAGCTTCCTCTGCCTCGTGAACGTCGTTATCGATCTGCTTGATCTCGTCCACCAGCATGCGGCTCGAGATGCGCGTGACGCCCTTGCCCATGACGACGGCCTGAATCGTACCGTCGCTCGATACCACGGAGCACGCGCGGCCTTCCTCGCGTGCCTCGATGCAGAGCTTCTGCACCACGGTATCGGCAGAGACGCCCGTCGGCGAGAACTCGATGCGCACGCCGCGGGCCGGTAGGTTGGGGCGCTCGTTGGAGATGTTGCCCGCGCCGTCGAACACGATCACGGCCTCGTAACGGCCCTGGGCAAACGCCGCAACATCGTTGATGAGCGCGGTGCGCGCCATATCGTGGACGTCGCTGGAATATGGATCGTCGGAATGGTCGTAGACGAGCTTTTCGTAGCGCGGCGTGCAGTGGATCACGTTGTAACCGTCGACCACCAGCAGCTCGGGCTTGTTGGAGTGCACCGTCGAGACTGGGTCGGCGATAGCCTGCGCAAACGCATTGCCGCCCACGCCGTAGGTCGCGGCCGAAACAATTGGCTTGGCCGAGCCCTCGCCAAAGCGCTTGGCCTTGGACTTGGCGCGGTTCTTCTTGGACATGCGCTACTCCTCCCCCATGAGCTCGCCGGCATTGCGGCGCAGCCACTCAAAGCACAGCGCGGTGGTCGCCTGGGCCACATTGAGACTCTCGGTCATGCCGCGCTGGGGAAGCTTGGTCAAAAAGTCGCATTTCTCGAGCACCAGGCGCGAGATGCCGTCGCCCTCGGAGCCCATGACGAGCGCAACGCGGCCCTCGAAAGGAGCGTCCCAGCAACTGCCTTCGGCATGCTCGGAAGCGCCGCCCACCCAAAAGCCGGCAGCCTTGAGGTCGTCGAGCGCTCGAGCGATGTTGGGAACCTGTGCGATGGGCAGATGCATAACGGCACCAGCAGAGGTTTTGTAGCTGCCCACGGTCACACCGGCGGCGCGCTTGTTGGCAATGATGACGCCCGCCGCGCCCACGACCTCGGCAGAGCGCACGATGGCACCAAAGTTACCGTCGTCGGTCACATGGTCGAGTACGACGACGAGCGCCGGGCCGTCACCCGCGCGGTCAAGGATATCGGCGACGTCCGCATAGGGGAAATTACCCACCTCGAGCGCAATGCCCTGATGAGCGCCATGGCTCGACAGCGCATCGAGCTGCGCGCGCGGCACATACTCTGTCTCTTATACACATCTCCGAGCCC
>URBA01000143.1 GCA_900545905.1 uncultured Collinsella sp. | reverse complement strand
GTCGCAGCAACGCTCGGCGCCTGTCCCTGCCACACCCGGCAGCACATCGCGAGCCATACGCGCGAGCATACGCACCGTGCCCTGGCTGCGCGAAAGCGGCTGCAGGTCGGCGTCGTCGAGGCGCGCTACCATGTCCGAAAACAGCATCTGGCGCTGCAGGTTGTCGACGAAGCTGCGGCCGTCGCCCATCAGCTCCCACAGTGAACGGAGCCACGATGAGGGGGTCTTGTAGTCAACGCCCAGTGAAGCGCCGGCCACCGCCGCATCGTGACGGCACAGGTCGAGCTCGGCAAACGTAGGCGCCAGCAATACGGCACGTCCATGGCGGGCAACAAGGTCGCTCAGCAACGCCGCCTCGGCATCGCTCAGGTCTGCGCCGGCATTGGTGGTATAGATTCGAACAGGCATGGTCCTCCACTCAAACTGTTCGCAATAATCAATGTATCCATCCTACCCGCCCACGCGGACACATTTGCCCCACGCCAACAGATTTGATCCCTTGGGGACGGAGGAAAACGGATCATCGAGGGGGTCAGTCTAACCCGGTAATCCGTTTTCCTCCGTCCCCAAGGGATCAAAAAACCGCCCCCGGAGGAGCGGTTTTGCACAATTCGTTTTTGGCGCGGTCTACTCGCCGTCCTCCAGCTTGATGAGGATCTTGCGATAGCCACCGTACTCGCCGTTGAGCGCCTTGGACACGCGGCTCACCGTGGTGGACGAAGCGCCGGTGCGAGCCTGAACCTCAACATAGGGCTCGCCCTCATCCAGATAACGCGCGACCTGCAGGCGCTGAGAAAGGTCGCAAATCTCGCGCGGCGTGCAGATATCGGTCAAAAACGCTTGAATATCCTTCTCGTCGTCCAAAAGACTAAATGCGTGGACCAGCTGCTTGACATCAGGCTTGTCAAACATGTTCTCGATATTCATCGATCACCGCCAAACCCGCCAAAAGGCATCGAAGTTGATACTGACATCGGGCATCGTTCGCCCGTTCTATGCAATAGGGCAACGCCTGTGGCTTTTGCCCGTAGCAGTGTAGCACACCACCAAACTAAAGCGACAAAACTCTCTGCCAGCGGCGCATTTTCTAGGACGAACGCCGTTTTGAAACCGAATGCGCACGTAAGCTCCACGAATATCTGAGACAATGGGCAGCCGAACAAGGCGGCACACCCGAGCGGCCGTCCAAGCTGCCGCAGCAAACCGCTTCACGCGACACCGACGCACCCTGCGCAAGAAAGGATTCACACCATGCGCTTTATGCTTAACTGGCTCTTTACCTCGATCGCCATCGCGATTGCCACGTTCCTCGTCCCCGGCATCCAGCCCTTCGGTTTTGCCGAGGCCTGGGTCTGCTTTGCCTTCGTGGGACTGTTCCTCAACATCGTCGATTCGCTCGTCAAGCCGTTCCTGACGGTCATCTCACTGCCGCTCACTATTATTACGCTTGGTATTTTTCAGCTCGTAGTCAACAGCTTTATGCTCGAGCTGGCCAGCTACCTGTCGGTCAATCTGTTGGGCGCTGGTATCTCCATTGCCGGCTTTGGATCGGCCTTTATGGGCAGCATCCTGGTATCCATCATGCGCAGCATTCTCGATAGCATCGCCTAGGGCTAGAACTGTTCAATACGAACCGTCATATCGACCCAAAACGAAGGCCGCCCATCGCAAAAATGGGCGGCCTTCTTATTTGTCAAGTCTCAAAGGGCGAGAGAATCTACCATTTCCGCTCCGTCCCCAAATGGCGGGTATGGGTTAGATGACGTAGTCGTAGCCATGGTTGGGAGCGACAAGTTGATCAAGCGTCACACCGTCGAGGTAGTCGTTGATGAGCTTGTCCAGGTTCTTCCACACGTCGAGCGTGGGGCACTCATCCGAACGCGAGCAACCCTTGCAGTCGCCATCCAGGCAGGCGACCGGCGCCAGACTGCCCTCGGTCAGGCGCAAGATCTCGCCCACCGTGTACTGCTCAGGCGGGCGCGTGAGCACATAGCCGCCGCCCTTACCACGCATACCCGAAAGCATGTTGGCGCGCACGAGCGTAGCCAAGATGTTCTCGAGATATTTCTCGGAAATCCCCTGTCGCGCCGCGATCTCTTTGAGCGGGATGCGACCGGCCGCCTGGTGCTCGGCCAGATCGACCATAACGCGCAGGGCATATCTGCCCTTTGTGGAAACCAACATATATATAGCTGCCTTTCGGTCTTTTAATTCGTAGAAATTCTAGCCGAAAAATTGGTTTTGAAAATACCCGTTCCGGTCAAGATGGTTAATCGACTCGTAATAATCTTCTATTTCCTATTGCGTTACTAGGCTTTACTGTCTACTATGCTTGCCAACAGCAAAACGAACAACCCATAAGGTTTGTGGGTTTCGCTGCTATACACACCGTAAAACCACACGGTATCCAGTCATTTGAACACTTTGGAGGTTCACCATGAGCAATGTTTACACGTCCATCGATCAGCTTATCGGCCACACCCCGCTTCTGGAGCTCACCCACTTCGAGGCCGACGAGGACCTCAAGGCCCGTGTGCTCGTCAAATTGGAATACTTCAACCCCGCCGGCTCCGTCAAAGACCGCGTCGCCAAGAACATGATTGACGAGGCCGAGAAGGCCGGCAAGCTCGTGCGCGGTGGCGACTACACCATCATCGAGCCCACGAGTGGCAACACCGGCGTCGGCATCGCCTCGGTGGCGGCTGCCCGCGGCTACAAGGTGATCATCACCATGCCCGAGACCATGTCCGTCGAGCGCCGCAAGCTCATGCAGGCATACGGCGCACAGCTCGTGCTCACCGACGGCTCCAAAGGCATGAAGGGCGCCATCGCCAAGGCCGAGGAGCTGCAGAAGAAGACCCCCAACAGCATTATCGCCGGCCAGTTTGTGAACCCCGCCAACCCCGCCATCCACAAGGCCACGACCGGCCCCGAGATCTGGGACGACACCGACGGCAAGGTCGACATCTTCGTCGCCGGCGTTGGCACCGGCGGCACCGTGACCGGCGTGGGCGAGTTCCTCAAGGAGCAGAACCCCGAGATTCAGGTCGTCGCCGTCGAGCCCGCCACCTCCCCGGTGCTCTCCAAGGGCCAGGCCGGCCCGCACAAGATCCAGGGTATCGGTGCCGGCTTTGTGCCCGACGTCCTCGACACCCAGGTCTACGACGAGATCATCCCCGTCGAGAACGACGACGCCTTTGCCACCGGCCGCGCCGTGGGCCACAAGGAGGGCGTGCTCGTGGGCATTTCGTCCGGCGCCGCCGTGTGGGCCGCGCTGCAGCTGGCCAAGCGCCCCGAGAACGAGGGCAAGACCATCGTGGCGCTGCTCGCCGACACCGGTGAGCGCTACCTGTCCACGGCACTCTTCCAGGACTAGAGCTTCTCGTTCTTAGAACGAGTCCAAGGCACGCCGGTCTCCCCTCTCTTCTGGCAGCCTGGGCTCATCCCAACAGGGTGTCCCACATGACGCCCGAACTTGCTACAATGTCTGCGGCGCGGAACCAGCCTCCCGCGCCGCTTTTCTTTTTTGGCCACATGCCACCAAGGAGAACCTCCCCATGCACAACAAGCGCGTGCTCGTCGCCATGAGCGGCGGCGTCGATTCCAGCGTGACCGCGTACCTGCTCAAAAGCCAGGGCTACGAATGCGTCGGCGCCACCATGCGCCTCACCTGCCCCGCGCCCGATCCCGTCACGGGCATGAGTAAGGTCGACCGCGACATCGCCGACGCAAAGGCTGTCGCCGAGCGCCTGGGGATACCCCACCATGTGCTCGACCTGCAGCAGACCTTCGACCGCAATGTTATCGAGCGCTTCGTGACCGCCTACCAGGAGGGACTGACGCCCAATCCGTGCATCATCTGCAACCGACATATTAAGTTTGGCGCGTTGCTCGATGCAGCACTCGATATGGGCTGCGACTACATCGCCACGGGTCACTACGCCAAAACGAGCCAGGCGTCCGACGGCACCTGGCAGCTGCATCGCGGCAAGGACCCCAAGAAGGACCAGAGCTACTTTTTGTATTCGCTCACGCAGGAGCGGCTGTCGCGCACAATCTTTCCGCTGGCCGGGCTGGACAAAGAGCGCGACGTGCGCCGCATTGCCGCCGAGCAGGGTTTCATAAACGCCAAGAAAGCCGAAAGCGAGGACATCTGCTTTATCGCGGATGGCGACTATGCGGGCTATATCGAGCGTCGGTGCGGACATCCCGCTACACCGGGCGATATCGTGTGGCGCGACGGCAGCCTGGTCGGTCGCCACAACGGCGCGCTGCGCTATACCATCGGCCAGCGCAAGGGTCTGGGCGTCGCGATGGCCCATCCCGTGTACGTAACGGGCGTCGACGCCGCCAACAACACCGTGCATCTGGGCGAGGCCGAGGACCTGACGGCCACAGCGCTCACGGCCAACGACTGGATCTGGAGCGCCCCTGCCGACCGCATGGAGGCAGAACTCGATGCCGGCGGCATTCGCGTAGGTGCCAAGTACCGCTACCGTCAAAAGGACCAGGCGGCGACCCTTACACGTGGCGCCGACGGACAAATGCTGCTGACCTTTGACGAGCCGCAGCGAGCCATCGCCCCCGGCCAGGCCGTTGTAGTCTACCACGGCGACATCGTCCTCGGCGGCGGCACGGTGACCGGCGCACTTAAGTAGCC
>URBA01000142.1 GCA_900545905.1 uncultured Collinsella sp. | reverse complement strand
CCCATCGATGACGAGCATCTTTTGCATGGTGCCGCCCAAGCCGATAAACAGGACGCACAGCCCCGACGCCTTCATAAGGGTATCTTGGATACGGGGCGTGATAAAACGGCCGCCCGCTAATCCCAAAAGACCGCCCGCAATCAAAAGCACAACGTTGATGATTGTTCCCAAGCCCGGCATGAGCCCTCCCGTATTGATGCCACCTTGGCAATCGTAGCAGAATGGAACGCAGGGCATATCGCGACTTGTCTAATACGTTATATGAGTGGTATTAAGTCTGGCGTTCAGCGGGAAAGCCCTAGGTTGTCGTCGGAACGTAGGGATAGTATTCAAAGCGTAGCGTCATCAGCCGTTGCGGGGACTCGATGCCCGCGGCGATGATATCGGCATCTCGGGCGCGGTCAAACCCTTCAAGTTCAATCTGGTACGAGACGTCTTCCATAATGTCCAGACGCCGCCAAGCTTGGAGCGTGTCGCCATCGAATTCCAAGGTTTTGCTTCCATCTGGGGCAACGGCGTATAGGCGCAGCTTGGCAGTGGTCGCAGGGTCGACGATCGTGATCTTTTTGATTTCGTTCCGAGTATTCTTGGCGCCTAACAAGGTGAGCAATGTTGGTGCCACGATTTCACCCGATGGCAAAAAGACGACCTCGACGGACTCCGGAAATGCAATGATGGCAGATTTGCGAACAGGTTGATTGGCCGCGGCAACTTCGATGCTTGCTGCATCGACGGTCGTCGTGTGGTCGAGTGCGGTGAGCATGCAGCAGTTGCCCTCATCGACATCTTGGGACGTCGCAAGGCCTAGGCTGTCCTCGAGTTGGGGATCGTTTGGCTCGATAACAGCTTCATCCGGTTCCTCTGAAGGGGCGGAGATGCCGTTTGTCGGCAGTGGCGCGCTGTCTGCTTTCTCCTCTGTTATGGCTGCGTTCGTGGTGCCATCTTTTGATGGGAAGGCCATTTCGTTCAATACAAAGGGGGCGACCCCGATGGCTCCAGCTCCATTCCATTCCATTTCGAGGAGCGCCGGGTCGGCAAGTACGTGCTGCCTGTCTTGCGTTTGGACATCGATCTCGATAGGGCAGAGTTTCGCCCCTCGAGTAAGGCTGAGCGACCCGTTTTGCTTATCGTCTTTGATTTTGGCGCCTTCGGCATTGTCGGCGTAGAACAACAGGGGGGTCTCTCCCGTTGCGACGGCGTCGGTGCTGGCTTTGGTTATCCGCAACGATGCCGTGAATGAGAGCGTGGGCTGCGCGCCGTCGGCGTGCGAGACAACGCAGCCCAGGCATACACCTCCTTCTTCTTCGAAAAACGCGCTGTCGAAGGCGACCTTCGCTTCGTTCGCCGAGTCATCGACCGAAGCGATGTCGATGCGTAGCTCCAAATCGCAAGGGTCGTCATCTGCATCGAGCGCAACTGAGCGCCACGTGCAGATGGCGCATCCTGCCTGGGAGCCGTCCGTCTTGTCCGAACGCTTGATATCCACGACTATCGAGCTGTCCGTGTCCTGACGAAGGCATCCCGAGGTCGAGACTGTTGCCTGTGTGAGCGAAAACCGCTTGCACGCAATGACGCTCGACGGGTCTGGTGCGGGGCTTAGGGCTGCCGGCAAGGAGTCCGCCATGACGGGGGTCGCCCAAGCGGCGATAGGCGTTCCGGTTGCGAGTGCGCCGCAGAGCGCGACGACGGGCAAAAGGTTCTTCGATGCCATGGGGTCTCCTTGCTTTATATTGTGCGAGCTGGTTGTGTCTTATTGCTGGTTGCGTTTGATGCACAGTCCGAGGCCGGTGGCTCCCGCGCCCGCCGCAGCGACGCTTGCTGCCAAGAGCTGCTTTTCGTCGCCTGTCTGCGCCAACGGTTCCTGGTGGTTGCCGCGGTCGAGCCCCGAGAGGTCGACCGTCACTTGCGTGGCGGCCTGAGCCTGTTCTTGCTGGGCAAAGGCCATGGCTGGCCCAAACGCTAGGATGCTGACGGCGGCGGCCAGGGCGATCACCTTATGCCGTGTGCGCACCGGGCTCGACCGTCCAGGTGATTGTTGCAACTTGATCGCCTTCGCCGGTTACGTGGAAGATGTCGCGCGTGACGCGGGCGACATTTCCGCTCGTCTTGAGCTTGATCTTGTCCGAACCGCCGGCAATACCCTGATAGCCCATATCAAAGGTTGCGTTTTTGGAAAGATCGATTCCCGTTCCCTGCATTGCGGCACTGGCGTCTTGGAGCGCGCCTTCGGGACCGACCTTAAAGTCGATGGAGTTCTGAGCGGTTCCGGTCTTCGCGTCGGCGGCAATGGTCCAGGTGTTCATGGCATCGATCTTCATGTTGGTGACATGGATGCCGTAGGCCGAAAGGTTGTCGATGGTGGTTGCATCTTCTGAGGGGCCCTGAAGCGTGCCGTCGGCCTTGGCGATGAACGGAATAACCGTCGGAACTTTGAAATTAACGTTGTCGATCTCGGTCTTGACCATTACCTTCGTGCTTCCAACACGCCCGGCTGCCATAGCTGGCGTCGGGGCGGCGCCCATTGCGAGCGCGAGCGCGAGCCCTGCGCCCACGACGAGCGCTTTGGCTCCGTTCATGTTCCTGGTGATGTCCATGGTCGTTCCTTTCTATTCGCCGCGGGCCGTCCCCGCGATGATTGGACGAATGCTGGTGAATTGCGTGCGGCGCCGCGTCGGCCGGAAAGCTAGTTCTCGGCTTGCTCAACCCGTACCTTGACACGTGTCGGATTGCCGTGGCTGTCGAGGGTCTTGGCATCGAGTGCCTGGATCTCGATGTACGCCTCGCCTTCTTTGATGTCGCCGGCGGGGCACGTTTCGATTGTCTTGCCGGTCTTGACCACACCGGATTCGTACATGGTCTCGTCGTTTTGGATGACGCGGAATCGCTGGGGAAACTTGTTGTCTTGGACGTTTTGCACGTTGACGCGCAGCTTGCCGTCCTCCTGCAGCTGAGCGACCGGTGCGACCGAAATCGTCATCATGTTGTCGCGGACGATGGCGTCGAGCTCATCTTGGATTTCCTGACGCGTTTTGCCCTCGGCCGTCGTAACCGAAGCGCCCGCCTCGGGTACGGGCTGCGACTGCCAAGCGTATAGTCCTACGGCGACAAGGGCACAGACGATGGCCAAGCAGGCAACGATGAGCTTCTTGCGACGACTCAGACCTGCAAAGTGGGGTGGCTTTTTCGCGCTCATGCGGCATCCTTGGCGGTATAGATGCGCGCAAAGGTGGACGGGTCCGCTCCAAAGAGCATGCGAAGCATCAGGCGGCGCGAGTAGACAAGCTCGTCGAAGTCGGGAGGGAGCTCGATGTCGTGGATACGTGCGATGTGGTGGGCGAGCGCCGAGAACGACTCAGGGTCGCAGATCACATCGGTGGTAACGTGGTAGACCGTCGTATCGGGGAATGCCTCTTCGTCGAAAGGCAGGAGATGGGGATCGTCGTCGACTTCGATGGCGATGCCGTACTGGGGCCAGTAATATGCCATGGGAACCTCCCTGCTTCTGGGGCCAAAACTTCTATCGGTTTTGGCTGTCGACGCCGACCGTATCAGCCGCTACTTGACCAATTTCTAACCAAATGCTTGACGGATTGGCGTCTCCGCAGGTAAAAGGCGGCAAAAAATACTCCAACTTTTTTCGAGCGACAATCACGCGGTCGGCGACGGCGGGGCCATATGTGTCAAAAGCATCGTCTGCCGAGGAAATCAAGCCGCTCGCCGAATTGCACGAACGTAAAAATCGCCAATTATGGAGACGGTCTCGAACACGTCGACGAAACGATGCGGTAACATCTCCCTGCAAACACTGTAGTTAGCTAAAGGGGAGTTCGCGTGTCTGTAACCATCAAACCCTTCACCGACGAGTTCGAAGAGTATGGTCGCGATGAGTCTCGCGCATCGGGCGAGGCCTCGAGCATCTCGTTTCCGACAACGGAAGACGAGGTCCGTGCCATTTTGGAAAAGCTCCATGCCGAGCGTGTCCCGGTAACGGTTCAGGGCGCCCGAACCGGCCTTGCCGCCGGTGCCGTGCCCCACGGCGGGCATATCCTCAATACTTCCCGTATGAATCGCTACTTGGGCCTTCGCCGCGATGAACAAGGCCGCTTTCTACTGCGTGTGGAGCCGGGCGTCGTGCTCTCGGAGCTGCGCAAGCAGCTGAGCAAGAAGGTGCTGCCGATCGCTGGTTGGGACCAGGCATCGCTTGAGGCCTACGAGGAGTTCCAAGAGGCCCCGGAGCAGTTTTTTCCCACCGATCCCACTGAGGCATCTGCCTGTCTGGGCGGCATGGCGGCATGCAACGCCTCCGGCGCCCGCAGCTACGCTTACGGCCCCATGCGCCCGCATATCACGGGACTCCACGTCGCGCTGGCTGATGGCGATTTGCTTGAGCTTCAGCGCGGCGAGGCTTTTGCCCAGGGCCGCCGCCTGTCGCTCGTGACGGCAGCGGGCCGTGCACTCGAGCTCGATCTTCCTGACTACACCATGCCCAAGACAAAAAATGCCTCAGGCTATTTCGTTGCGGACGAAATGGACGCCATCGACCTCTTTATCGGTGCTTGCGGCACGCTCGGCGTTATCACCGAGCTCGAGATTGCCCTGCAGGCGGCGCCTGCGGTCGTTTGGGGTGTGAGCTGCTTTTTCGATAGCGAAGACAAGGCCGTGTCCT
>URBA01000141.1 GCA_900545905.1 uncultured Collinsella sp. | reverse complement strand
AGATGCAGCGTAGTCTCGTGGGCTCGGAGATGTGTATAAGAGACAGATGTTTATCATGGCCGACCAGCTGGCCACAGGTCAGGTGCACGAGGCCATGATGACGAGCATGGACAACCTGTATTTTGAGAGTGCCGGCACGATTCTGTCGCTCGTCACCGTGGGCAAATACCTCGAGACGCGCAGCAAGTCCAAGACCGGCGGCGCTATCGAGGCCCTCATCGACTTGGCACCCAAGACCGCGACCGTCGTTGCCGATGACGGCGCCGAAACCACTGTGGACGTCGACGCCATTCTACCCGGCCAGGTGCTGCGTGTGCGCCCCGGCGAGTCCATCCCTGTCGACGGCGTCGTACTCGAGGGCGCTTCGGCCGTGGACGAAAGTGCGCTGACCGGCGAGTCCATCCCCGTGGAAAAGGCCACCGGTGACACCGTCAACGCCGCCACGGTCAACCGCACCGGATCGTTTACCTTCCGTGCCACACGCGTGGGCGCCGACACGTCGCTTGCCAAGATCATCCAGCTCGTCGAGGACGCCAACGCCACCAAGGCGCCCATCGCCCGCATGGCCGACAAAGTCGCCGGCGTGTTCGTGCCCGTGGTGTTCATGATCTCGGCCGTGACCTTCGTGGTGTGGATGGCACTGACCGGTAGCGTGAATGAAGCGCTCACCTCCGCCGTCGCCGTGCTGGTGATCAGCTGCCCGTGCGCGCTGGGCCTGGCCACGCCCGTCGCCATTATGGTTGGCACCGGCAAGGGCGCCGAGATGGGCATTCTGTTTAAGAGCGCCGAGGCGCTGGAGAACCTGCGCAGCGTGGGCACCGTGGTGCTCGATAAGACGGGCACGGTCACCCGCGGCAAGCCTGCCGTGACCGATATCGTGGTAGCCACGCGCGCCGACGGCTCGCCCGCCATGGGCGAAAAGGCTTTGCTCAAGCTGGCCGCTGCGCTGGAGCGCTCAAGCGAGCACCCGCTGGCCGAGGCGATTATGGCCGAGTGCGAGTCGCGCGGAATCGTCGCACGCATGGTCGAAGACTTTGCCGCCGTGCCCGGTCGCGGTGTCACGGCGCGCGAGGGGCAAAACGTCGTCGCTGCCGGCAATACGCGTCTGATGAACGAGCTGGGTATCACCGTGCCCGCAGGACTTGCGGAGCGATTTGCCGCCGAGGGCAAGACGCCGCTGTTCTTTGCCAAGAACAGCGAGCTCGTTGGCACCATCGCCGTGGCTGACGAGGTCAAAGAAACGAGCGCCGAGGCCATCGCCGCGCTGCGTTCGCTCGGCGTCGATGTGCGCATGCTCACCGGCGACAACCGCGTGACGGCCGAGGCCATCGCCCGCCGTGTGGAACTCACCAGCGAGCAGGTTATCGCCGACGTTCTTCCCGCCGACAAGGAACGCCATGTGCGCGAACTGCAGGACGCGGGCGGCAAGGTCGCCATGGTGGGCGACGGCATCAACGACTCCCCCGCCCTGGCGCGCGCCGACGTGGGCCTTGCTATCGGCACCGGCGCCGACATCGCCAAGGAGGGCGCCGACGTGGTTCTCATGCGCAGCGACCTCATGGACGTCGCCCGCGCCATCGAGCTTTCGCGCGCCACGATCCGCAACATCAAGCAGGACCTGTTCTGGGCACTGTTCTACAACGGCATCGGCATTCCGCTCGCCGCGGGCGTGTTCTTCCCCCTCACCGGTTGGCAACTCTCGCCGATGTTCGGCGCCGCGGCCATGAGCCTGTCGAGCGTGTGCGTTGTTTCCAACGCTCTGCGCTTAAAATCCTTTAAGCCAAAAGTGGCAAAATAGGCTCACCATTAAGTCCATTTAGAACGGGTTTTCCAGGTGCCCGAGATTGACCTGAAAGAGGAGCGACGCGTACTTTGGTACGCGAGCGACGGCTTGAAGGTCAAGGTCGGGTGCCTGGGAAAGCCGACACAACAGGGAGGAATACCCATGCGATACACAATCAAGACTTCCGGCCTCATGTGCGGCCACTGCGACGCTACTGTCGAGACGGCACTGCTCAACGTTGCCGGCGTGACCGACGCCGACGCCGATCACGAGACCCAGACCGTCCAGGTGGAGTGCGCCGACACCGTGACCGCCGAGCAGCTCGCAGCCGCTGTCGAAGCCGCGGGCGAGAAGTTCCATGCCCTGTCCGTAACCGCCGCGTAACGACCCACGCGCACCCCGACCAGAAACGAGGACCCGCCATGATGGCAGACCACAAATCGGTGACCCGCATGCTCAAGACGGCACGCGGCCAGATTGACGGCATCTTGCGGATGGTCGATGAGGACCGCTATTGCGTCGATATTTCCACGCAGCTCATGGCCACACAGGCGCTCCTCGCGCGCATTAACGCCGACGTGCTCAAGGCGCATATCGAGGGCTGCGTGACTTCGGCAATCGAATCGGGAGACGAAGACCTCAAAGCCGCCAAGCTCGCCGAGATCGAACGCGTCGTCGACAAGCTCTCCAAGTAATTGGGGCATTGGGGACAGACTTCTTTGCACCATCTTGGTGTATCGGGGATAGGTACGTTTGCACCACCTTGGTGCAGATTGACCTGTCCCCCTTGCTCTAAATCGGGTATAAAGGCGTGCAGCATATCGAACGAAAGGCAATTTGCATGAATGACTTTATGAAGGGCCGCAATGGTGCCGATGAACTCACCATCGTGATGGGTTTTGCCGGCATTGTCATCGCGATGATCGGATCGATAGCCCACATCCAGTGGCTCAGCTGGATTGCCATCGCCGTAATCGTGATTGGCGTGCTGCGCGGCCTGTCCAAAAACATCGATGCGCGTCGCAAGGAAAACGCTGCCTTTGTCGCCGCGACCGCGAACGTCCCCGGCTTGGGCAAGTTTGTCGCCAGCTTGGGCGGCGGCGCTGCAGCGGCCAGCACCTCGCGCGCGGCTGGAACGAGCAAGGAAGACTTTGAGCGCGCCAAGCGCACGGCCAAGAAGATGTGGAAGGGACGCAAGACCACGGCATACCTCAAGTGCCCCAACTGCGGCCAGATGCTCTCCGTCCCCAAGGGCAAAGGCAAGATCCGCGTCACCTGCCCCAAGTGCCACGCCAAGATGGAAACCCGCTCCTAGCGCCCGCACGCGGGACAAATTAATCAGGTTTGTTTGTCCCAAATCTTAAGTATTTGTTCGATAAAAAAGCCGAGGCCTCGTGTTGAGACCTCGGCTTTTTGTATGCGGCAACGGAGCTGCACCTTTGTCACATCTATGCCACGCCGTCGCGGGCAAGCTCCTCGGCCAACGCCTCGGCAGGCATGGCCATAATCGCGTCGAGCTCGGCGTCCACCTCGGGAATACGCTTCACCTTGAGCTTGCACCAAATCACCGCGACACATCACGTGCGTCGGATCACGCAGTGCGCACAGGTCATCGAGCGGGTTCTCGCGCGTCACCAGAATATCGGCGGCCTTGCCGCACTCGATTGTGCCGGTCTCGCTGCCCAGCCCCAGCAGCTCGGCATTGACCTGCGTGGCCGTATGCAGCGCGAAAGCGTTGCCCACGCCGACATACTTGGCAAAATAGGCCACCTCACGCCACATGTCGTACTGCGTCACGAACGGGCAGCTCGAGTCCGTGCCAAGGCCCACCTTAACGCCAGCTTCCAGTGCGGCACGGGCGCTCTCGATGATGCCCGAGCACACGATGTCACCGTTCTTCTTTTGTGTATCGGTCGAATGGGTCTTTTCCGGGTCGAGCAATACAAACGGCAGCGCCGGGCTGATAGTGCAGGTAACGCTGGGCGCACGCCCCTCGAGCTGCGTGCCCGCGGCGCCGCGGTACAGTTCCAAGATCTCGGGAGTCATCGGGGCACCGTGCTCGATCGTATCGACGCCGGCCTCAAGCGCGGCCTTCACGCCTTCGGTGCTCTCGACATGAGCCATAACCGGCAGGCCCACCTCGTGCGCCGCCTTGCACGCCGCCGCGGCAACCTCGACCGGCATACGCAGCACACCCGGCTCGCCCACCTCGGTAGCGTCGAACACGCCGCCCGTCACGAACAGCTTGATGACGTCGGCACCGCGCGCATACAGGTCGCGCACCTGTTCGGCTGCCTCGGCGGGACTGTTGGCCACCTGGGCGAACAAACCCGCACCATGGCCGCCCGGCACCGTGACACCCGTTCCCGGCGCCACCAGGCGAGGACCTTGATACTTGCCGGCATCGATAGCATCGCGCACGGCAAGATCGGCAAACAGCGGGTCGCCCGCGCCGCGCACCGTGGTCACGCCACTTGCCAGTTGTTGTTGGGCGCTGCCCTTAAGAATATGGCGCACGATGGCGCGCCCCACGGGATTATCGAGCTTCTTCATCAGCGCGCCCGCATCGCCCGCCGAAACCGGCTTGCCCGAACCGCACAGATGCACATGCATATTGATGAGGCCTGGCATGAGATACGCACCTGCCAGGTCGATAACCTCGGCACCCGCAGGCGCCTGCGCCACAGCACTCGGCCCCATCCACGTGATGACACCGCGCTCAACGGCCACGGCCATATCGGGCTGCGGCTCCATATGTTTCGAGCCATCCAGGACGGTCGCATTGATAAACAACGTGGAACGATCGGCAGACGCCATATCGAGCTCCTCCCCCTCAGAACTGTCTCTTATACACATCTCCGAGCCCACGAGACTACGCTGCATCTCG
>URBA01000140.1 GCA_900545905.1 uncultured Collinsella sp. | reverse complement strand
CGCAGACGGTCGACACCGGAGCGCGCGACCACAATGTTGTCGAAGCCCTCGGTCTTGTAGCCCTCGATGATCACCACGTCGACATCGTTGTAACGCGACAGTAGCTCGCGCGCGGGCATCTCGTCCTCCTCGCGCGTGTCGGCGTACTCCGCCCAGCGCGTGGCGCAGATGAGACCCACGTGCTTGGATCCGGCCTGGTGATGGCGCCAGGTGTCCTTAGCGGGCACGTCGATATCGAAGCCGTGGTGCCCGTGATGCTTGAGCGAACCCACGCGCAGGCCACGGCGGGTGAGCTCGGCGATGACCTTCTCGACGAGCGTGGTCTTGCCCGAGTTTTGGTAGCCGATAAACGCGATCGCGGGGACGACCGGGGCCGGAGCTGCGGGCGCGACGGCGACGGGCGCGCTCGCGGGTGCGTCGCCCGCGGCTCCCACGGCCTCAACAGCAGCGGCCTGACGCTCTGCACGATCCCACACACCCGAGCGGCCGCCTTCCTTGTGCAGCAGGCGCACGTCGACGATCTCCATGCCGCGATCGACGGCCTTGCACATGTCGTAGATCGTTAGGCACGCAGCGCTCGCGCCGGTCAGGGCCTCCATCTCGATACCCGTCTTGCCCGTCACGCCGGCCGTAACCAGTACGTGAAAGCCAACCTGCCCGTCCGCGCGCGCCGGCGCCCAGCCCTCGGGCACGTTCTCGACAGGCATCCCCGCCGAAGCGATGGGCGCAATGTCGCACTTGCTCTTGGTAATGAGCAGCGGATGGCACATGGGGATGATGTCGCTCGTGCGTTTGATGGCCATGATGCCCGCCACGCGCGCGCAGGCAAGCACGTCGCCCTTTTTGGCGCGGTCTTGCAGCACCATGGCCTGCGTCTCGGGATGCATGAGGATGGTGCCCTCGGCGATGGCGATGCGATGCGTCTCGGCCTTGTCGGACACGTCGACCATGCGCACCTCGCCCTTGGCGTCCACGTGTGTCAGCTCGTCGCGACGGGCGTCACGGGCGGGCCCGACAGCAGCGCCGGCAGTCGGCTGCGCGGACGCGTCGGCGTTGCCAGCATTCGCCGCAGCCGTGGCTTTGTGGGCAGACATCGCGGCCCTGCGAGCGGCCTTGGTGGCATCGGCGTACCTGCTCTTGGCCATATGATCATCCTCCGATTTGGGACATAAATCGTTGCGTGCCCTCAATTATCGCGTGTTCCTGCGGTTTGTGGGCCACGGCATCGCGCCAAATCGAAAGTACCTGCATATCATCACCACGGCGCAGCGCCTCACGCACCGAATACTCAGCATCGCTGAACAGGCACGGACGCACGTTGCCGTCGGCCGTCAGGCGCAGACGGTTGCAATTCGCGCAAAATTGGTTGGACATGGCGCTGATGAAGCCGACCGTTCCCGCCGCGCCCGGAAAGTGCCAATAGCGCGCAGGGCCCGCGCCGGCAGGAGCGTCGTTGATGTCGAGCGGCTCAAGCTCGCCCAGACCAACCGCGGCGGCCCCGGCATTGATGCGCGCCCGCAGCTCGTCGCTCGGCACGGTGTCGCTCGCATCCCACAGCGCCGGATTGAGCGCAGGCGCATGCGGGTCCACAGCGCAATGCGAGCTCGTGCGCTCGTCGCCGATGGGCATATATTCGATAAAGCGCAGGTGGATGGGGCGGTCGAGCGTGAGCCGCGCGAGGGCCGCCACATCTTGATTGAGCCGGCGCACCACAACGCAGTTGACCTTAACGGGCTCAAAGCCCCAAGCCAGCGCCGCATCGATGCCTGCCATGGTCTGCTCGAGCCGGCCCAGGCGCGTGATCTTTCCAAACAGCGTAGGGTCGAGCGTGTCGAGCGAAATGTTGACGCGGTTAAGCCCGGCATCTTTGAGCTGCGGCGCCAGCTTGGGCAGCAGGGCGCCGTTGGTGGTGAGCGAGATGTCCTCGATCTGCGGGATCGCGCGGATGTCGCGAATAAGCGGAATGATACGGCGGCTGACCAGCGGCTCGCCGCCCGTCAGGCGTACGCGGCGAATGCCCTCCCCCGCCACCAAGCGCACAAAGCGGGCGATTTCCTCGGCGCTGAGCAGCTCGTCGTGCGCGCGGGGTGCCACGCCATCGGCCGGCATGCAGTAAATGCAGCGGAAATTGCACTTGTCGGTAACGGCAATGCGCAGGTAGTTGATATCGCGGCCAAAGCCGTCATGTTGCACGTACCCGTCCACGCAGCCCCCCTCACGCGGCGTTTTATTCTTCGGAAAACATAATACCCCACGGGGGAATCCTGCCGACACCCGTACGACAGGACAGGTCACTTTGGGCAAGACCGGCTTCCCAAGCCCATCCTCAGCACAGACCATCACAGCATTCGATGCTTTTCCCGTTTTTGGCAAAAAACGTCGAATGTTGTGATGGTTTGCTTGCCCACGGCACCCCGTAGAAGGGCCAAAGCGCCCCTAAAGGCCGCCGTCCCAGTGCCGAATCACGAATTCTCGCAGGTCGTTCTGACGTTTCTGGAACGCTTCGCTTCGATCGCACTTGAGACCCATAGCAAGCGCGATGGCGTTCATCGCCCGGTGCAATTGCAGCTGATGGGCAAACTGAGTCCCGGTGAGGACGATCATCCTAAAGCCCAGCGCGCTCAGCACGGTCATACGCTCCGCGTCCGACGCGCTGCGCTGTTTATCAAGATGGTCCGAGCCGTTGTATTCAATCCCCGTACCGCTCGCAGGCGCATATACGTCGATCTCGAAATACCCGGCCTTTGCGAGATACTTGAACTCGTTGGGAACATCGACCCGATGGTTGAGCTCGATCTTGGCGTATCCCAGCCCACCCTGGGAACGTTTTGCTACGACCATGATTGCGGTGGCCGTCTCCATGGGCGACCGCGCGCCATCGTGCACGCGCTTGAGCGCGGCGGCCGCGCGTATAGCCCCCTGGCGAGATCGGTTCTCATTGCAATAAGCAATCAAGTCGGCAACGGTATACCTCTGCCCCATCTCGATATAATCGTCTGTCGACAGATGATTCAAATGGTATCGGGCGCAGATTTCGTAGCCATATTCCAGCTGCTCGGGCTCGCTCATCCACGAACCCGCTTGGACAAAGCACATGACCTCATCAACCACTAGAAGGCCCTCTGCCACCTCGATAAGATGGCCTGGAGGCACCGGCGCCCCAAACACGTGGCATCTAAATCCAGCCGGCGTCGAGCGCTCAAAATCGAAGTTGACGAGCGTGTCGATATGATCGAGCTCTTCTCGCGGAATACCAAGCGAAACCAGATAGTCGGTAACGATCCCAGCTGCCGTTGAAGCCCTCAGCCCTTTGGCATCGAGTCCCAATTTGGGCAGGCTCGCGGTCGGCTCCGCATCGTTAGCAAGCGAGTCCTCATCGTATAGGCTGCTTGCTCGCGAGGGCGGCTCGGACGGGCGCGCCACGTTGTGGTACAGCCAGGCAGTCTTATGGGACAGGACGATCGGCAGGTCCATGAGCCCTCCAATGGAGTCGGATAACCAACCTTATTCCCCTGCCCACGGGTCCGCACACCTTCGTGCGCAAGAAAGCGATTCCACTCGGTCGAGCGGCAGAAAAACCATCACAACATTCGATGCTTTTCCCGATTTTGGCAAAAAACGTCGAATGTTGTGATGGTTTGAGGCGAGGTGAGGGGCACGGAGGGGTCAAAGCATCGTGCTCGAACGGGTTAATCCAGCTCTTTTAAGCCATGCGCCAGCTGCCAGTACTCGCCGTGCTGGGCGAGCAGCTCTTCGTGCGTGCCGCGCTCGATGATGCGGCCGTGTTCGAGGACCATGATGGCGTCGGCGTCGCGGACAGTGGACAGGCGGTGCGCGATCATAAACGTGGTGCGACCGCGCATGATGCGGTCCATACCGCGCTCGATGAGCTTTTCGGTACGCGTGTCGATGGAACTCGTGGCCTCGTCCAGGATGAGCACCGGCGGATCGGCGACGGCCACGCGCGCGATGGCGAGCAGCTGACGCTGACCCTGCGACAGGTTGGCGCCGTCGGCCGTGACCGGCGTGTCGTACCCTCTAGGCAGGCGGCGGATAAACGAGTCGGCGCAGGCGGCCTCGGCAGCGGCGCGCACTTCCTCGTCGGTCGCGTCGAGCTTGCCAAAGCGGATGTTCTGCGCAATGGTGCCGCTAAACAGGTGCGTGTCCTGCAGCACAATGCCGAGCGACCCGCGCAGGCTGGCCTTGGCAATGTGCTTGACGTCGATGCCGTCGTACGTGATCTCGCCGTCATCGACCTCGTAGAAGCGGTTGATGAGGTTGGTGATGGTCGTCTTTCCGGCGCCCGTCGAGCCCACAAACGCGATCTTTTGCCCCGGCTTGGCAAACAGGTTGAGGTCCGTGAGCACACGGGTGCCCGGCACGTAGGAAAAGTCCACGGCATGGAAGCGCACGTCGCCGGCAAGCGGGACCAAGCCGCACGTGAGCTCGATGCCGTCGGCGGCCACCGCGCGGCCCGACTCATCAACGGCTGCCACGTCATGCAAGTGCCCGTACGCGCCCACGCCCTGGCCCTCGGGAATCTTCCACGCCCACGCGGCGTCGCCCGTCTGCACCAGCTCCACGCAGCCCTCGTCCACCTCGGGCTCAAGGTCCATAGCCGCAAACAGGCGCTCGGCACCGGCCAACGCGTTGAGCAAGAAGTTGCCCAGCTGCGTAAACTGGTTGAT
>URBA01000139.1 GCA_900545905.1 uncultured Collinsella sp. | reverse complement strand
GAATCCGAATCGTCCATGGAGCCGTCGATGCCGGTTTTGGTGTCGTCGTTCATATTGAAATCGTCGTCTTTGGCGAAGGGATTCTTGAAAAAGCCCGTAGCATCGGGCTGAAGGCCCGAGAGCTTCATCCAGGGATTATCGAGCTCGGGTTTGGGCATGGCCTGGGCCTCGGGCGCAGTCTCGTTACCGATGAGCTCGGACTCATAGATGAAGGTGTCGTCGCCGAGCGCGTCGTAGGCGGCGACCGGGTTGCCATCGGCATCGCGGTACGGCGTGCCCTTAAACACGGCTCCGTCATAGGCCACAAGCTGACGGCCGGTCTCATTCTCGAAGTAGTACACGAAGATGCCCTTGAGGGCCGCACAAAGCGGGATGGCAATAATCATGCCGATGGGCCCAATGAGTGCCGAACCAATAACGAGAGCCGTAAGGCTCATAATGGGATGCACCTGCACTGAGCTCTGCATGACCTTAGGCGAAATCACATTGTCGGTGACGTTTTGCGCGACCATCGTCACGATGAGCGTCCATAACGCCAACATGGGGCTGAACATAAAGCCGAGTACCGTGGCGATTGCCGCGCTCACCCAGGGACCGACGACCGGAACCAAGTGCATGATGCCAGTGAAGATAGCCATGAGCGCCGCATACGGATGGCCGATAATCAGGAAGCCGATAAAGGCGAGGAAACCACCGCAGATGGACGTCACGACCATACCGCGCATGTAGCCGCCGACAGAGCGAGAAAGGATGGCGACCATAAAGCGGTACGAGGTCTCCTTCTCCTGACCGATGATGGTGCAAATCTCGTGATGCATGCGAGGGTAGTCGCAGGCCATCCAGTAGGCAAGCACCAGACCAAGGAAGATCACGAACAACTGCGAGGCCGTATTGGTGATGAGCGGGAACACACCGCGGCCAAGCTCGGCAGCAATCTGAGACACATACTTCGATGCCACGGTAACCAGCGACGAAAGATTATCGTCCAAATACTCCTTGAGCGGCGTGTTATTGAGCGTCTTGGCATGCGAGATCATCTCGTTGAGATCGCCACCCGCAACACGAAGCTGCTCGGGCAGGCGGCTCAGGACTTCCATGATCTGACCAAAGAGAATCGGCGACAAGATGCAAACGACACCGACGAGCACGGCAACAACAACAATAAGCGCGATAAGCGAACCGATGCCGCGATTCACGCCATGGTGCTCGAGCCAGTTGGTTATCGGCGACATCACAAAAGCGATGATGGATCCGACTGCCAAAAACTCGATAACCGGCGCCAGGATGCCCATAAGGTTAAAGATGACAGCGGCGATGACAATGCAGCCGACAACAGCCCAAATGCGCAGCGTCAGAATGCGGGTGTCGCGCAGCACGCGATCGGTTTGTTGGGGGGTGCTCACTCATGAACGAATCATCACTCCGTCGGGGTCGATCTTGTCCTGAATCTTCTTAAGCGTGCGGCGCAGCAGACGCGAAACCTGCACCTGAGAAATACCCAGCTTCTTGGCGATCTCGATCTGGGTCATGCCCTTCAGAAAGCGCAGCTCGATCACCTCGCGCTCGCGCGGCGAGAAATCACGGATGGCTTCCTCGATCACTAGGCGGTCATCAGTAAAGTCGAGCTCGTTGTCGTCGTCGGCGTAACGGTCGAGAATCGAAGGGGCATCGTCGGAATCGGACGCACCAGGAGCCTCGATGGGCACCGAGGTATAGGCCGAAGACGATTCCATAGCCTCGAGGACCTCATCGACAGTCACATCTAGATACTCAGCGATCTCCTCAACCTTGGGCGAACGCTGCAGCTCGTTGGTAAGTTTGTCAGTAGCCTGGTTGACCTTGGCCGAGAGCTCCTGCAGACGACGCGGTACGCGCACACTCCAGCCCTTGTCGCGAAAATGCCGTTTGATCTCGCCCAGGATAGTGGGTGTCGCAAACGTCGTGAACTCGAGTCCGCGCTCGGGATCAAAACGGTCGATAGCCTTGAGCAAGCCCAGATAGCCGACCTGCATGAGGTCGTCGAGCGGCTCGCCGCGATTCTTAAATTTGTTGGCAAGAAACCTTACCAGGTTCATGTGGGACATGACGAGCTGCTCGCGTGCATCCGGATCACCGGTCTCTTTATAACGACGAAACAACTCGCGGGTTTTCTCCTTGTCCCAAGCGGTCTTGCCGCTCCGGGAACGTTCGGTCATATTAGATATCCGCCTTGAGGTCGAGGGAAAGCGTCAGGGGCGCTGTAGTCTTTTCGTAGGAGTCGCACACACTCGCCAAAATGAGCTCGGCATATACGGCAGCCTGGTCATCCTCATCGACAGTCGCCTGGTCGCCAAAGGTAAAGGTCATGCCCACATGAGATTCGTCGACATCGAATTTGATCGAAATATCGTCGGAATCAACGGCCGTGCATCCAAAGATGAAGGCTTCCTCGGCAGCCATACGAATATCCTCGATGCGATCGACGGACATAGAGCACAGGGCGCCGACGTTGGCGGCAGTCATGCGCACCAAGCGCGCGAGACGCGGATCACCGGCAACGCTCAGCGTAATGGGGCAGGTTGCTTCGCTACTCATCGCAGGACTCCTCGGAGGTCTCGGCGGGCGTATAGGTGTAATACTGAGCCGGCTTGGATACAGACTTCTGACCATCATCGTCGCCCGCGGCGGCCTCGTCCTCGCCAATTAGGACGCGCTCGGTAGGCTGCTCGGCCTCCGCAGCGGCAGCGGCGAGCTTGCGATCGGCGTCGGCTGCAGGAGCCTTCACCTTATTGAAAAGCTTCTGCACGGCGCCGGCGGCAGAGTCGGTCACGCTCGATACGGCATTGCTGGCATCGGCCACGCTACCCGTAACCTCGGAGATGTCGCGAACGACCGCCTCAACCTCAACGAGGTTGGACGTCAGAGCGTCCACAGCGGTCTTGCTCGATTTGAGGAGCGGCTCAACCTGGGCAAGTGCCGGGGTAAGCTCGTCAACGGCGCCATGGAGCTTTGCCACCACGGGCTGTGCCTCGGCGAGTGTGTTGTTAAGGTCGCTCACCGTCTTGTCGAGCGAGTCGACGACAGTGCGGGTCTTGCGCAGCGTGAGCGCGAGCTCGATAACAGCCCACACGCCGGCAACGGCGAGCAGCAGCAGGGCGATTTGAATGGGACTCATACAAGCCTCCCGGAAGAATCGAAATACAGACGCTTTTCATGGTACCCCAAAGGGGACCGAACATGCCAAGAGCAGCAACGTGGGACAAAATTATCAGCAGCTACCTCGGTGCATTCCCGCTGCGGTCTCGTTCGCTTTGCTCTACGCGCCACTCTTCCCAGCCGCGCCCGGCAGGCTGCCAAAATGCACCGCGTTCCAAGCCTTCGGGCAAATAGCGCTGATCGACCCAGCCTTCGGGATAATCATGTGGATACTTATACACACCGTATTTATCGCTGCCCGGGCGATGGCGATCGCGCAGATAACTCGGCACCTCGCGAAGCCCACTAGAATGGATATCGGCCAGCGCCGCATCGATCGAAGCCTCACACGCGTTGGATTTTGGCGCCAAGCACACATAGAGTGCAGCCTGAGCCAGGTTAATGCGGCACTCGGGATAGCCAATGACCTCGGCAGACTTAAACGCGGCATGCGCCACCAAAAGCGCCTGCGGGTCGGCGTTGCCAACATCCTCAGAAGCGTGAATCATAATGCGGCGAGCGATAAACTTAGGATCCTCCCCAGCATCGATCATGCGCGCGAGCCAATAGATCGTGGCATCGGGGTCACTACCGCGCATGGACTTGATGAACGCACTGATGATGTCGTAGTGCATGTCGCCGTTTTTGTCATACGTAAAGCCGCGACGCGGGTTGGCAATCTTAACGTCATCCACGGTGATGGGATAGCGCTCCCCCGCCGCAGGCGCTGGCGTTCCCTCGGTATCGGGACGCGTGACGGCAATCTCGCTCGCAAGCTCGAGCGTCGTGAGCGCCGAGCGAGCGTCACCCGCTGCCAGCGTGCAAATGGTCTTGACCGTATCCTCATCGGCCGAGAACTTTCCGTTCAAGCCCTGTGGTGCCTCGAGCGCACGCTCAATAAGCGTGGCGATATCCTCATCCTTCAGATGTTCAAGCTCCACCACGCGCCCGCGCGACAACAGTGCCGAGTTGACCTCAAAGTACGGGTTCTCTGTCGTAGCGCCAATCATAATGACGGTACGGTTCTCAACTGCATGCAGCAGAGCATCCTGCTGCGACTTGGAGAAGCGGTGAATCTCGTCGATAAATAGAATGGTGCGACGGTCGTACGTATTCAAGCGCGTCTTGGCCTCGTCAATCACGCGACGCAGGTCCTTCACGGTACCCGTGACGGCGCTGACCTCGACAAACTCGCTCTTGGTATGGTTAGCGATAATGTGGGCCAGCGTCGTTTTGCCCGTACCGGCCGGCCCATATAGAATCACACTCGATAGCACATCATGCTCGATTGCCGCACGCAACCACGAACCCTTGCCCACGGCCTTATGCTGGCCCACGTACTCGTCGAGCGAATTGGGACGCATGCGCACCGCGAGCGGCGCATTTTTAAAGGAACGCTCGCGCGTCGAGGCAGAAAAAAGTTCGTCCATAGCCATCCCATGCATCAATCAAAAACTTTGCTCGTCAACAGTATACCGAATATATACGAACTACCGTTCGTTAATATAGGTACGGT
>URBA01000138.1 GCA_900545905.1 uncultured Collinsella sp. | reverse complement strand
ACGAGATGCAGCGTAGTCTCGTGGGCTCGGAGATGTGTATAAGAGACAGCGTCCGAGCCCGCAACCGAGCTGGGGCAGGAGACGCCGGCCGCCGAGCAGGTTGCTGCCGCCGAGACCGTCGCGCCCGCGCCCGAGGCCGCGCCCGCAGCCACCGAGGTCGCATCGGAGTCCAATGACCACCTGGCAGCCATGATGCGCCGCAGCGCCCGCCGCGAGGAAGCCTACGTGCCCACCTCGCAGCTCCGCCGCTTCACCCTGCCCGATTCGGCGCCCATCATGCGCCGCGTTATGGGCTTTCTGTCCGACCAGGCCCGCACGCTCATCCATGCCGGCGTGTCGCGCGACCGTATCTGCATCGATCCCGGCCCGGGCTTTGGTAAGACGGCCAACGAAGACATCGTCATCCAGCGCGAGACCGCCAAGATGGCGTCGCTGGGCTATCCGCTCATGTGTGCCGTGTCGCGCAAGCGCTTTGTGGGCGCTGTCTCGGGCGTGACCGAGGCCGCCGCGCGCGATGCCGCCACGTTTGGCGTGTGCCTGGGCGCCATCCAGGCCGGCGCCAACATCGTGCGCGTGCATGACGTTGCGGGCTTTGCGCAGTTCCTGAACGGTTACTGGGCCGTTGCCAAGCCGCAGCCGCGCCGCGCGTTTGTGGCCGTGGGCTCCAACCTGGGGCATCGTTGCGACAACATCCGCGCCGCGCGCGACATGATCGCCGAGATTCCGCTCACCTGCGTGTCCAACTCCTCCAAGATCTACGAGAGCGAGCCGGCCTACGAGACGCGCCAGGACGCGTTTGCCAACGCTGTCATCGAGATTAAGACCGAGCTGGCGCCGTTGGTGCTGCTCGACGAGCTCATGAAGATCGAGGTCGAGCTGGGGCGCGACCGCTCCAAAAAGGTCAAGGTCAACGGCCCGCGCACCATCGACCTGGACCTGCTGTGGATGGACGGCGAGACCCACGGCGGCAAAAAGCTGCGCCTGCCGCATCCGCTCATTGGCGAGCGCGACTTTGTGCTGGTGCCGCTCGAGGACCTGATGCACGACCCGGCGCGGTTCTTCCGCTACAACGGCGTCGAGGTCAAGGAGCCCGAGGACCGCGTGGGTCATATCGTGGGCGAATTGGGGCGTATGTAGATGAACGAGATGAATGCTGTTGCCGCCGGCACCGAGCTCGATGCCGCGCGCGATGCGGGTCGCGAGGGCGTGTCCGCGGGCTGGTGCGCATGGAGCGCCGGCGATGCGTCGCTGACGTTTTCGCTGGTCGTGCGTCCGGATGTGAACATGCATGCCTTCCACGGCCTGCCGTTTGTGGCCGCGATGGGCATGATGGATGCGCTCGCGGGCACGGCCACAACGCCGGGGCTGGGCCTTGCCGGCAAGGTGGGCATCCAGTGGCCGAGTGACATCGTGTGCGGCGCGCCTGCGTTTGAGACGTCGCTCGCGCGTGTTGCCGTGAACGGCGGTGCCGGTGCTGCGGGCATGTTCGGTGCCGTGACGGTGGATATTGAGCGTTCGGCGTTGAGCGAGCTCGGTGTGGGTGTGGCTGACGAAGCGCTGGTCGAGGCGCTGGCCGCCGCCATGCTGGCCCGCGTGGACGCCTGGGCGGTTGTTGCCAACACGCCGCAAGGCGCCGCGGGGCCGCTGGCTCCCGTGCTGGGCGAGTACTTCGACATGGTGCCGCTGCTGGGCCGTCAGGTCGCGGCGGTGTCGCCCAACGGCCTGCCGCTCGCGGTCGGCGTGTTTGCGGGCCTGGACATCTGGGGCCGAGCGACCATCAAGACCGATGCCGGCGAGCAGGAGTTTCCGCCCGAGGCTGTACGAATTCGCGGACTGTAGCGTCTCGGCTTCGCCAGAGCCTACGCTAACTCCTGCATGCGGCGGTAGATTTCGCAGATGCCTTTGATGGTGAGTTGGCCGTCGACTATGTCGAAGGCGTCGGTCGAATCGGCGACGATGCTGGCGAGGCCGCCCGTGGCGATAACGGTGGCATCCTCGCGGCCCAGCTCGCGCTTCATGCGCGCGACCAGGCCCTCAGCCATGGCGGCGGCGCCCGTTACGGCGCCGACCTTGATGCACTCCTCGGTATCGCGGCCGATGGCGTGCTCGGGCGCCTCGAGCGGAACGCTGGCGAGCTTGGCGGCTCGGGCGGCGAGCGCGTCCATCGAAATGCGGATGCCCGGCGCAATCGCTCCGCCAATGTAATAGCCGTCCTCGTCGATGACGTCGATATTGGTTGCGGTGCCAAAGTCCACAACGATCGCCGGGGCGCCGTAGAAGGTCTCGGCCGCAACGGCGTTGGCGATGCGATCGGCACCTACGGCCTGGGGGCGCGCCGCGCGCAGTTTGGTCACCGCGGCCGTCTGCGGCCCGATAACGATGGCGTCTGCCGCGATGCGGTCGGCCACGGTGTGCCACTCGCGCGAGAGCTGCGGCACCACGCCGGCGAAGGCGATCGCGTCGACCGCGTCGAGTGAGATGTCGTACATCTTAAAGAAGCCCATCAGGCGCACGTGGATCTCGTCGGCGGTATAGGAGCGGTCGGTGGGCATGCGCCACGACTGCACCAGCTCGTCTCCGTCAAACAGGCCCATGGCCGTCTGCGTGTTTCCCATATCGATAGCGAGCAGCATGTCTACTCCCGGTGTTGGCATAAAAGGACGCACACCATTGTATACGCGCCGCCGACGGCGCTCGGCTGCGATTCGTTTACGGTGATAGGGGCTGAGGGGTTTAAATATGAAGGAATTATGCTCTACGAGATTTTCCTTGCCGTTTACCGAACTCCCACGTAATATTCTTTCTTGCGCACATGAGGCGCCCAGACATTGCGGGGTGGAGCAGTCTGGTAGCTCGCCGGGCTCATAACCCGGAGGTCGTAGGTTCAAATCCTGCCCCCGCGACCAAGAACTTGCAGCTCGTCGGCCTAGCCGGCGAGCTTTTTTGTTATTTCGGGACCGTGTTTTCGGTCCAATTCTCGGCCTCTCAAACAAAATCTCGATCTGTAACATCTAGACCCGATTTGGGCGGCTAGGTGTTACAGATTGAGATGTTGAGTCCCCGCCTGGACGGTTTGTCTAAATCTGTAACACGAGGGATGGATTTTGCCGAGTAACTGTTACAGATTGAGATTTTCTGCCGGGACGGTTTTGGTTTGTCTCGATCTGCTCCAATGTGCCCTGCGTCTTTATGGGTCTTGCCACGTCGTTCTTCACGTTTATGCTGCAGCAGCCGATCAACTTTGGCCACCTCTTCGCATTCTGGGCCTTTGGAATCGCGCTCGCGGTTTGCCTGGTTATGTCGGGAACGCTCGTGTGCTCGGCAATCTTTGGAAAAGAGCGCGCTATTCAGGCGCTTACGCCGCTCGATGTGCTCGAGGCACGGCGGAACCATAAATAAGAAAACTCGATTATCAGGGGCGGACGCCGTGAAGCACACCGCCCCCCCCCTGTACGTGTGGCGCCAGGGCCATGCGCTCGAAAGCGTTGCCCAAACGCATGGTTCATCCGCACAAAGCCCATGGTCGCTATGGGCAAACATCGGTGCGCCTGCACATGGCTTTGAGTCTGTTTTCGAGCGAAAGTATGGCTGTCGATACGCATGCAATTCGCATGAAGTCCGGGTTCGTCCAAGAGCCCTATAAAGGAGGATTCGCATGAAACAGTTAGAGACCGACGTCGTTGTCGTTGCCGCGGGTCTGAGTGGCCTTGCCGCAGCGGTCGCTGCAGCCGAGGCAGGCGCTCGCGTCATTGCCCTAGAGAAGGCCCCCATTACCGGTGGCGCCGCCAACATGGGCATGGGGCCTGCCGCCGCTGGCTCTCCGCTTCAGAAGGCTTCGATGATCGAGGTCACGCCTGGCGAGCTCTTCCGTCGCCATATGTTCTACACCCATTACCAGGTCGATGCTCGCCTGGTGCGCGACTACTACTTTAAGTCGGGCGACACCATCGCATGGCTGCAGGACATGGGCGTGGTGTTTAACTCCGTGCGTCCGGCGTTCCGCGCCCGCGAGCGCACGCGTGCCTATTCCGACGGCGAGTACACCTGGCATGTCGTGCAGCCCGAGGACGGCTCGGAGCCCGGTCCTCGCGCGGCGACCACGATGACCAAACGCATGACCGAGCGTGCCCAGGACCTGGGCGTCGAGTTTATGTTTGAGTGCCCGGGCACCGGCCTTATCAAGGGCGAGGACGGCGCCATCTGCGGCGTGACCGCCAAGGACAAGGACGGCGAGGAGTACCAAATCTCGTGCAAGTCTGCGATTGTCGCTACGGGCGGTTTTGGCCACAACGCCAAGCTCATCAAGGAGAAGCTCGACTTTGAGTGGGGTAAAGACCTGTTCTCGTTTGCCATTCCGGGCATGGACGGCGACGGCATCAACATGTGCCACGAGGTCGGCGGCGGCCACACCCCGGTGACCATGGAGCTCATGTACCAGATCCCCGACAACATGAACCACTTCTATGTCGAGGGCGCATTCCGTCAGCCGTGCTACTGGTGCAACCGCCTGGGCGAGCGCTTTATGCCGGAGGACGAGATCTTCAACACCACCTTTGTCGGCAACGCCATCAACCATCTCCCCGGCAAGGTCGCCTATGCCATCTTTGATTCCCGTATGCTCAAGCACTGGAAGAAGGATGGTCCGGATATCGTCAGCCACGTTCATCCGCACGACCTGTACGACGGCTTTG
>URBA01000137.1 GCA_900545905.1 uncultured Collinsella sp. | reverse complement strand
CCCGCGACCCCAACCTTGGCAAGGTTGTGCTCTACCAACTGAGCCATGTCCGCTTGCGGGTTATTAATTTACGCGAGTTGCCCAAAAGACGCAAGTACTTTTTTCAAAAAAGTTACTCAAAGCAAGTTCATGCAGGTAAATAACGCCAAGTCAAGGCGCTATGCGCACGATTCCAATGCCGAGCCAAACAGCTTCACCATCCGAACGCGCGTGCCGGCGCCATCCGTACGGCGGGCAACTTCCACATTATCGACGAGCATGCGCATGAGCTTGATACCACGTCCGCGTTCCTCGGATGCCACCGGCTCGCTCGCCCCATCGATAGAATAGCCAGCGCCCCGATCAAGCACCTCGAGCACAACACGGTCCCCATAGGCCTGAACCGTCAGGACGCAGCCAACACCGCCCGCATGGTCATACGCGTTACCCAATGCCTCCCCCAGTGCCAATGCGACGTCATAACGTTCATCTCGCCTCAGGGGAAGTGATTCGAGAAGCTCGGCCACACGGTGCCGATAATACGGGAGGTTCTCGATGCCTCGCCTAACTTCGACGCTCTTGCTCCATCGCGGCAACTCCCCCACCGGAATGGCGGGAATCGACTCCCGCGCCGGGCCCGCGACATGCAGGATGTCGACAAGTCGGGCAATTTCCAAAAAGCGAACGACCTCATCGGAGGCGTTAACGAGCGAAAGCAGCCCCTCATGCCTCATAAGCTCTCTGGCACGTGCAAGCAAAAACGCCAAGCCCGTCGAGTCGATAAAGCCCACGGTCTGGCAATTGATGACAACACGGCGCACGCCCCGGTCGATCAAATTATCCAACCGTCGGCGCAGTGCGGGCACCGAGGCGATGTCGATATCGCCCGGTGGCGTCAAAACCGCTATGTCATTCCACTCATTCATACGACCATGGTTCCCCAAAAGAGCTCGCTCGATGCACACGTTTCTTCAACCGTAGAGATTTTGCCCGTCAGGCGTCGTGACCTACGATCGACCTCGTAAAAACTCAAGGGAGACCAGCGCGATGTCATCGTTCAGCGCCGACTCGGTATAGCGGTCAAGCTCGCCCAAGACCTTACCGCAGATCCCCGATACGCCCTCACCCGAGACAGAGAGCAAAAGATCGCGAAGGCGTTGTTCGCCAAAGAAAGCACCCGAGCGATCACGTGCTTCGATTGTTCCGTCGGTATACATAAATAGCATGTCACCAGGAGCGAATGTAAACGTGCCCGTCTCGTACACCATGCTCTCAAAGGCACCGATCACGCCCGATTGGCACCCAAGGAGCTCCACTTCTCCCCCGCAGGTCTCGCCGCCGCCAAGCGGCGTCGACGACGGCCTAATGACCATAGTGGGAGGATGTCCCGCCGAGCAATAGGTAGCGCGGCCCGCCTTAAGATCGATCTTGGCGATAAACGCCGTCACAAACGTCTCGACCCTCGAAAAGCCCATGAGCATGCTATTGAGCGAGCGTGCCATACGGGCAGGCCCCGCACCCTCCCAGGCATAGGCCGTCAGCGCTGTCTTGACAAGCGCCGACATCGACGCCGCCTCGATTCCCTTGCCGGATACATCACCCAAAATCATAACGGCGCAATCGTCGGGAAGTCGGACAAGCGTATAGAAGTCACCACCGACCAACGCAGAATTCGTTGCCGATAGGTATACCGAATCGGTTGCAATGCCCGGAACGTCACCAAGCGAATTTCTCATGCCAATCTGAAGCGTCTGAGCGATATGACGCTCCTCGCGCTTTTGAGATTCGCCTTCATAAATCAGCTCAAAGTCATGCGCCAGATGCACCAGGTAGTCGTATTCAAGGTCGTCAATTGGTTCTTGGCTGCCATCACGGAGCAGCAAAGCGCGCCTCGTCGGCCCCTTGGCAACGTCGGCGGGAACGATTGCATCGTTGTTCCGCTGACCGCCGCCCTCCGAGCGAACGCGTCCCGCCTCGAAGCCGGAATCGACATAGAGGCCCTGGCATGGCAGGCCATGAGCCCTCAACCATCCGCCCATAGGCATGGATTCGTCGACGCGGGTCAAGCGCACATGCTTAAGATCATCAGCACTCGCACCGCCCAGCACCGACTGCCCAAAACCATCGGAAGCAACCCCCAAACGCGCAGCCGGTGCGGTGGTGGAAAAGAAGAGCGACTCAGGGTCTCCCGGCAGCGCCACGCGACTGCCGCCCTCAAAATCGATGACATAGGTGTCAAGACTCGCGTCATATTCCACGGGGCAGAAATGACAATTGAGCACCGTGCAGATTTCCGTCGACACCGCTCGCGAAGCGGCAACGGGATCATCGAGATAGGTAAACAGTTCGTCGCGCAGCAAATTGAGTGAGCGGCCGAGCTCCGCCGTGCGGCGCGAACGTAAGCTCGACGCCATGCCGACCAGCTGAATAGACAGGTAATCGCAGATGACCTCGAGTACGTTAACGTCATAGGCAAGTGGCGCCTGGGGACGTTTCCAGCCAACTTCCAACACGCCAAGGACCTGCGTGCCGTAAAACACGGGAAGACAGATCTCGCTGCGATACGGGGGCATATCCTGCACGCGCAGCAAGTGCTTGGAACGATTGTCCAAATCCATGAACATGCCCGAAGCAACCCGGTCGCCCTCAAGGTCCTGCTGAATCGACAGGCGACAGGCACGCGACTCGCGAAGCACGTAGGTCGGAATGCCCGCGCCGTACGGCATAAACTCGGGCAGATAGCTGTCCTCAAGCTCCTTAGAAACACCGCGGAGCTTAAAGCCGCCACTCTCGGAAAAATAGATAGCCGCACCGGAGGCATCGAGCGTTCCAACGAGCTGATTCAAAACGGTATCGAGCAAGCTAGGGAGCTCATCGGAGCCCACAGTACTCATAATGACCGAAAGGGTGCCCGAAAGGCGTTTATTCGCCACCCTAAGCTCCGATAGCGCGCGTTTGATCTGACGATCGTGGGAATACTGCTCTTCGATGCTGTGAAGCGCCACCAGGACACGCGGTGCACGACGTCCAAAGATACGCGGAGGCGTAACGGAACCCGCGCGAACCAAGACGGGAATAAAAGACCCGTCGCTCAGCTTGAGCATCAGCTCGCTCTCGGAGCCATCGGCCTCAAACGGCAGACGATGTTCGGTCGCGCGCTCAAAGGCAGACGAGTACAGAACGTCTTTGACATCACCGCCGATGACGTCAGCGCGTTCCTCGCACATCAGGTCGAGCAAACGATTATTCACATGCAGAATGGTTCCGTCGAGCTCACAGATGATGACAGCATCGCTCGTGATCTCGACTAGTTGGGCAACGTCTGCCCACTCGTTGCGTTCAAGCGTTTCCATCGTGGACCCCACCGTCTATCGGTAACAAAAAAGCCTCCGAAGAGGCTTCTCAAATGCGATGGTGTCGGAGGCGGGACTTGAACCCGCATGACCAAAAAGCGGTCACTAGCACCTCAAGCTAGCGCGTCTGCCAATTCCGCCACTCCGACATGCTGTGTTGATTCACGGTTCGTTTTGTTGGACCCGCGCGTTCAACGAGGAAGATAATAACCTATGATTCGAGAACTGTGCAAGCACTTTTTTCAAAAAAGTTTACGAATTTGTAAATGCGCAGGTAGATCCGTGTGTCCGGCCCCGAATCGGTGTTGCCTCCCGGCGCGTCCTCGGGCATGAGCGATATTTTGCTGCGCACTTCGTGCTGCAAAATATCGCTCCCCCTGCGGAATGCGCCGGGAGGCAACACCGATTCGGGGCCTGCAAATACATACTTCAGGCACAGTTCTCAAACATGTTCTGGGGGCTGATGTAAATTTGGTGGCTCGGCAAAGCCGAGCCCTTATATGGGGAGGCCGGAGCTAAAGCTCCGGCCTCACTAACTTTCCTATTAGATTAAGTGAGCGATCGAGGAATCGCACTCCCCTCCTCTGCCGAGTTACCGCAGGGCCTGCCCTGAAGTTACTTTTCAGAACACTCCGCAGGACGCAAGAAACCCCCGCCGCACGAAGTGCGCAGCGGGGGTTTCTTGCATGTCCGAGGACGTTCTGAAAAGTAACTTCAGGGCGGGCCCGGACGATAACAACCGGCTACAAGTCGATGTGCGATTCCTTGATCGGGAACGGCTCCGCGAAGTGGCAGGCGCAGCAGTGGCCCGGTGCGACTTCCTTAAACTCGGGAAGCTTCTCAGAGCAGATGCCCTGCGCGATCGGGCAGCGCGTGTGGAAACGGCAACCGGTCGGCGGATCCAGCGGTGACGGCGGATCACCGGCAAGGATGATGCGCTTACGAGTCTTCTGGACATCCGGATCAGGCACCGGCACAGCAGACAGCAACGACTGCGTGTACGGGTGATGCGGCTCGCTGTAGAGCGTCTTCCAGTCCGAAACCTCGACCATCTTGCCCAGATACATAACGGCAACGCGGTCGGAGATGTGCTGCACGACAGAGAGGTCGTGAGCGATGAAGAGGTAGGCCGTACCAAACTTGTCCTGGAGCTCCTTCAGCAGGTTCAGAACCTGAGCCTGAATGGAAACGTCCAGAGCGGAGACCGGCTCGTCGCAGATGATCAGCTTGGGCTTAAGCGCGAAAGCGCGGGCGATGCCAACACGCTGACGCTGGCCGCCCGAGAACTCGTGCGGGTAGCGGTTGATGTGCTCGGGGTTCAGACCGACGACGTCCAGCAGCTCGCGGACGCGCTCGATACGCTCCTCCTTGGTGCCCACGCCGTGAATGGTCATGGGCTCGGAGACGATCTCGCCAATGGTCATACGAGGGT
>URBA01000136.1 GCA_900545905.1 uncultured Collinsella sp. | reverse complement strand
CGATAACTTATATATCAACGCAATAAACCCGAGCGCGAGGGCGTTTGGGTTTATTATTGAAGCGTATGTAACCTGGCGGCGCCACACCGCCTGTTAGTAGGGAGACACATGAACGTTCTGGTCGTCAACGCAGGATCTTCGACCCTTAAGTATCAGGTCATCGATACCAAGTCCCACAAGGTGTCCGCAAAGGGCTCCTGCGAGCGCGTCTGCTTTACCGGCGGTACCTTCACCCATGCTGCCAACGGCTCCAAGAAGGTGACCGAGAACATCGAGTTCCCCGACCACAAGGTCGCCATCGAGGTCGTCCTGAAGGACCTCGAGGCCAACGGCGTCAAGATCGAGGGCATCGGCCACCGCATCGTTCAGGGCGGTTGGTACTTTGGCGATTCCTCCCTCGTCGACGAGGACGTCCTCGCCAAGATCCGCGAGGTCGCTCCGCTGGCGCCGCTGCACAACAACCCCGAGGCCAACGTTATCGAGTACTGCCTGGAGCAGTATCCCGACCTGCCCAACGTCACGGTCTACGACACCGCTTTCCACTTCAACATGCCCGAGGTCGCCAAGACCTACGCCCTGCCCAAGGACGTTTGCGACAAGCTGCACATTCGTAAGTACGGCGCTCACGGCACCAGCTACCGCTACATCTCCAAGAAGGTTGCCGAGATGACCAACGGCGAGGCCCGCAAGGTCGTCGTGTGCCACATCGGCTCCGGCGCCTCCCTGTGCGCCATCGAGGACGGCAAGTGCATGGACACCACCATGGGCCTTACCCCGCTCGACGGCGTCATGATGGGCACCCGTTGCGGTTCCATCGACCCGGCTACCGTGTGCTATCTGCAGCGCGAGGGTGGTTACACCTTCGACGAGGTTGACGAGATGATGAACAAGAAGTCCGGCCTCATGGCTGTGACCGGCGGCAAGACCAACGACTGCCGCAACGTCGAGGAGCTCGCCGCCGCTGGTGACCCCGAGGCTCAGCTCGCCTTCGACATGTTTGTCTACAAGATTGCCGCCAAGGCCGCCGAGATGGCCACCTCCATGTGCGGCATGGACACCCTGGTCTTTACTGCCGGCATCGGCGAGCACGCTCCGGCCGTTCGCGCTGGCGTGGCCGACCGTCTGGCCTTTATGGGTGTCAAGATGGATCATGCCCGTAACGCCCTGCGTGGCGACGGCGCTTGGTGCCTGTCCGCCAAGGATTCCAAGGTCAAGATTTTCGTCATCCCTACGGACGAGGAGTTCATGATCGCTTCCGACGTCGAGCGCATCGTCAACGGCAAGTAATTACAAGAGGGGAGGGGCTGGACGGCCAAATGCCGTTTGGCCCCTCTTTTGCGCTCGTTGGGCGATATGCCTGATAGCTATTTATCAAGTTGTGATAACTTCTTATTAACATGCGGCCGCCTTAAGGGGTCTGCGTCGACCGTATTGCACTGCAAAGGAGTCTCATGAACGTACTTGTTGTCAACGCCGGCAGCTCAAGCCTTAAATATCAGCTTTTGGATACCGATACCCGAGAGGTTTTCGCCAAGGGCAACTGCGAACGTATCGGTTCGGACATGGGCATCTTTGGCCACTCCGAGAACGGTGGCGCCAAGCAGACCGAGGAGGTCCCTTTCCCCGATCATCGCTCTGCTATCGCTCGTGTGCTCGAGGAGCTCGAGAAGACCGACTTTACGATTGATGGTATTGGGCATCGTATCGTTCAGGGCGGCTGGCACTTCGATGATTCCGCAGTTGTCGACGACGAGGTTATGGCCAAGATTCTTGAGGTGGCACCACTTGCCCCGCTGCACAACTACGGCGAGGCCGCGGCGATTGAGTACTGCCGTGAGAAGTATCCGGAGCTGCCCAACGTGGCGGTCTTCGATACCTCGTTCCATATGACCATGCCCGAGGTCGCCTATACCTACGCGCTGCCCAAGGACGTGTGCGACAAGTACCACGTGCGCAAGTACGGCGCCCACGGCACGAGCCACCGCTATGAGTGGGTGATGGCCAAGGAGATCCTGGGTTCGCGCTGCCACCGCCTGCTTTCGTGCCATCTGGGCAACGGTGCTTCGCTCGCTGCTATCGAGGACGGCGTGTGCCGCGACACCACGATGGGTCTCACGCCGCTCGATGGCCTGATGATGGGCACCCGTTGTGGTTCCATCGACCCGGCCACCGTGTGCTACCTGCAGCGCGAGGGCGGCTACAGCTACCAGGAAGTCGATGACATGATGAACAAGCAGTCTGGTCTGCTTGCCATCTCGGGTATCTCCAACGACGCCCGCGACATTCGCACGCGCGCCTCCGAGGGCGACGAGCGTTGCCTGCTCGCCTTCGATATGTTCGCCTACAAGGCCATGCAGCAGGCCGGTTCCATGATCGCCTCCATGGCGGGCGTGGATACCATTACCTTCACTGCCGGCATCGGCGAGAACGACTGGTCGATCCGCAAGGCCTTCTGCGACTGCTTTGAGTGGCTGGGCGTGCGCATCGACAACAACAAGAACCGCGAGGCCGTGGGCAACGGCCCGCAGGTCATCAGTGCAGCCGGTTCCGCCGTCACGGTCATGGTCATCCCCACCGACGAGGAATACATGATCGCCCACGACGTAGAGCGCCTGACCAAGAACAACTAACGCACGCATTTGCAAGTAAACGAAAGGCCTCCAGAGCAACAGCTCCGGAGGCCTTTCTGCTAGCAGGCAGAAATTCCAGTCCCACTGTGACCATCGCCAGCAACGCCTGCGCTCCCAACAACGGCACCCATCCGTTCAGATTTTTCAGCCCCAATTCGTAGCCAAGCTGCCGTCCACCCCAGATTCCCTGAATGCCACGTGGCGGCAGAAGGCCGTACGGGCTAACCCCTGAAAACAACCCGCAGACCAGAAACGCCCCCGTTCGTAGCTCCGGAGGAGCAGAACGGGAGCGTTTCATTGGTCGAGGACGTTTTCAGGGGTTAGCCCGTACGGCCTTCGGGCGAGTGCGTCCGCTACTCAGCCATCTGAGCCTGGACGGCGGTGATGGCCACGACACCCACGATGTCGTCGGCAGAGCAGCCGCGCGACAGGTCGTTGACCGGCTTGGCGATGCCCTGCAGGATGGGGCCGTAGGCGTCAGCGCCGGCGAAGCGCTGGACCAGCTTGTAGCCGATGTTGCCTGCCTCGAGGTCGGGGAACACGAGCACGTTGGCCTTACCGGCGACGGAGGAGCCGGGAGCCTTGAGCTGGGCGACGGTGGGGACGATGGCGGCGTCGAGCTGCAGGTCGCCGTCGATGGCGAGCTCGGGAGCCTTCTCCCTGCAGAACTTCACGGCCTCCTGGACCTTCTTGGCGACCTCGCCGCCAGCGGAGCCCATGGTGGAGTAGGAGAGCATGGCCACGTGCGGCTCAACGTTGCCCATGAAGGTGGACCAGGAGTGAGCGGAGGCGATGGCGATCTCGGAGAGCTCGTCGGAGGACGGGTTGATGTTGAGGCCGCAGTCGGCGAAGATCAGCGTGCCGTCGGTGCCGAACTGCGGGGTGTCGGTGCACATCACAAAGAAGGCCGAGACCAGCTTGGTGCCCGGGGCGGTCTTGAGGATCTGCAGCGCGGGGCGCAGGGTGTCGGCGGTGGAGTGGCAGGCGCCTGAGACCAGGCCGTCGGCATCGCCCATCTTGACCATCATGGTGCCAAAGTAGGTGGCGTCCATCACCTGGGCGCGAGCCTGCTCGATGGTGACGCCCTTCTTGGCGCGGAGCTCGGCAAACTTCTGCGCGTACTCCTCGTGCTTCTCGGCGTTGCGCGGGTCGATGACAGTGGCACCGGGAACGTTGATGTCATCGGGGTTGCCCAGGATGACGATGTGGGCCAGGCCCTCCTCGATGATCTTGTTCGCCGCGACGATGGTGCGCGGGTCCTCGCCCTCGGGCAGGACGATGGTCTTAAGGTCGGCCTTGGCGGCAGACTTCATACGGTTTAGGAAATCGCTCATGTTACTCCTTACAAGCGTTTCGCTAAGCTCCAGGCGCCCGGCTGTTCACGAATAAACCCGCTGCTAGCGGGTCTACCTTTCAATTATGTTCGCCGCGGTGCTTGAGCTTTCCTTGTGTGGCAAGCTCATTATAGGACGCATTAGCGCTATAATCGCTCTGATAAATATGTCTCGAAGAATGTTCGAGAAAAGCCCAGCTAACGAGCCCGTGGCTTTTGACAAGGAGTATCGATGCAGATTACCTCAGGCCTGCCTGAAGGCTTTAACGCCGGCGCGTACGACATGATTGTCGTCGGTGCTGGATATGCCGGTGCCGTTTGCGCCCGCCGTCTTGCCGAGACCATCGGCTATCGTGTTGCCGTTTTGGAGCGCCGTAGCCACATTGCGGGCAATGCCTATGACTGCACTGACGAGGCCGGAATCCTGATCCACGAGTACGGTCCGCATATCTATCACACCTTTAACGAGCGCGTGCACAATTTCCTGTCGCGCTTTACCAAGTGGACGGATTATCAGCACAAGGTGCTCGCCAACATCAACGGTACCCTTATGCCCGTGCCCTTCAACCATGCGAGTCTCAAGCTCGCCTTTGGTGACGAGCGCGGCGAGGAGCTGTATCAGAAGCTCGTGGAGACCTTTGGCAAGGATGTCAAGGTGCCCATTATGGAGCTGCGTAAGAAGAACGACCCGGATCTTGCCGAGGTCGCCGATTACGTCTACGAGAACGTCTTTTTGCATTACACCATGAAGCAGTGGGGCCAGACGCCCGATCAGATCGACCCCTCGATCACCGGCCGCGTTCCCGTCTTTGTGGGCGATGA
>URBA01000135.1 GCA_900545905.1 uncultured Collinsella sp. | reverse complement strand
AACAAATCCAAGTTAGACCATTTCAAATGGTTCGATGTCTGCCCGGATGCGACACATCTGGAGTGTCCATCCTCGCAGTATCCGGTTCTCAAGGTGCACGCCCCGCGGCTGATCCGGTCCGACCGGGCCGCGCGGCAAGGAGATATATTGCCAGACCGGAGGGGCGCCGGGGGCGGGAATCTGGGCGTACACATTTCCTACACATCTTGTGATCCGACTAACGTTTGCCAGCCGTTAACTACCGCTCGCCGAGCATCTCTTTATATAAGGCAGTCTCATGGTTAAAGCGGATACGTCCCCCTAGCTAAAGCACAGCCAGCATCGAGCAACTCATCACGTTCTTCCACCGAGAACCCCTCGGCGTAGACGCGCACCACTGGTTCGGTCCCGCTAGGACGGACCAGCAGCCACGTGTCATCCTCGAATGACAGACGCAAGCCGTCCATATGACTAACGTTTTGCGGCACCTTGCCACAAATCGACTTGGGGTTTACGCCCGGCAGCAAGGTTCGTAACGTTTCGGCATCTTCGGCCTCAAGGCGCAAATCGCGTCGACCGTAACTCGTCTTACCAAAACTGTCCTCGAGTTGGTCGACCAGAACGCCCAAAGGCGCGTCCGTCTTTGCCATAAGCTCACACAGAATCAGACAGGCGAGGATTCCATCGCGCTCGGGCATATGCGCGGCGATGCCGATACCACCGGCTTCTTCGCCGCCCATGAGGACGCCGCCCTTCTTCATCTCCGCCGCTATATATTTGAAACCGACTGGTTTGACGGTCACGCGGCAGCCAAGCGCCTCGGCAATGCGACGCACGAGCGTCGAGCACGAAAGATTGACGACGACGCGCCCCTCCAAATTACGAAATTGAACCAAGTCGCCCAAAACGAGCGCCATGATCTGATGCGGATGTATATATCTGCCGCGCTCGTCAACCGCGCCGATACGGTCGGCGTCGCCGTCGGTCACCAGGCCAGCGCAAGCTCCGTCCTCGATAACCGTATGCTCGCAAGCGTCCACCCACGGCTCAACGGGGTCGGGGCAGATATCTTCTTGGTCAGGCGCCTGCCCGGCGTGAATCTCGTGTACCTCAACGCCAAGCTCGCGCAGCAAGTCGGCTAGATAGCCCTGGGCTGCGCCGCCCATGGGGTCAACAACCACGCGCAGGTGCGCGGCGCGGATGGCTTCGGCATCGACAAACGATGCCACCGCTTGCATATAGTCAGGAATGATATCCGCGGTGCGATATTGCCCCTCGATCCCCATTGGCTCGGGAGCCATAGTCTCTTCGAGCTCTTCGATGACATCCTGGTTGGCGGTCGAGCCGTCACCCATGCGAATCTTGAGGCACAGATAGCCCTGCGGATGATGGGACCCCGTCACCATGAGCGCGCCGCACGCTTCACCGTCATAAGCCGCCGCCCACGTAAGGGCAGGGGTCGGGACAGGTCGCGAAGCGAGCACGGCGTCTAGCCCGTGCGCTGCTAGCACGCCCGCCGCAAGCTCAGCGAACTCGCGCGCCAGGGGCCGGGTGTCGAACCCTATATATACCGTTTTGCCCGGATTGGTCTTTTGCCATAACTCGCCGACGGCATCGGCGATACGGGCAACGTTATCGGCAGTGAAGTCCTCATCGACGCGAGCGCGCCAACCGTCAGTTCCAAAATGAATTATCGCGCACACGCGCAGACACCTCACAGTGTTTGGATCATGGTACGCATGAGGTATACCCGCGATACACACTCGGCAACCTGCCGGCACCAGCATTCACCATTTGGGCAAATGCTGCCGAGGACATGCAGGCAATAAAAAAACCGCCCCGTATGGAGCGGTTTTACCCTTTATATATCGAGCGCCTCGGCCATCGCTGCCGTAGTGATTGCCGTGGTTCCACAGCAACTGCCCACCATTGCGGCACCGGCATGTCTCCATTCGATGCATGCGCGCGCGAAAGCTTCGGGGTTCTCGTGCCATACGGGGCCATCCTGAGTCTGGACCGGATCGCCCACGTTGGGACGCACCGTGACGGGAGTAGTCGCCGATGCAACCATCCTGGGCACCGCCGCGTTCGCGGCCGCAAGCGAACAGCAATTAACACCAACCGAGTTTGCGCCGTGTTTTTCGGCGTACAAAACGGCTGCCTCGATGTTGAGGCCATCGCCCAACAGGTCGCCTTTGTCATCAACGACAAAACTCACCAGGACAGGCATGCCGTCAGCGGCATCTCGAGCGCCGGCAAGCATGGGCTGCAAATTACGGATAGACGTCACCGTCTCGATCAGCAGACCATCAACACCAGCATTGAGTAAGGCGTGCGCCTGTTCGCGCGCAATGCCTCGGATTTCACGATACTCGGCAGAGTCCTCGGCAAACCACTCAATACCGATCGGGCCCATCGAGCCCAGCAGCAGTTGCGGGTGCGCCTGGCGAGCATCGTCGACGGCCCCGCGATTGACCTCCGCCACGGACGGCGCAATCTGGTCGTGCTTGAGGGCATAGCTTGATGCCTGAAAGGTATTGGTAATGAGTACCTGCGCGCCGGCGGCGACATACAAGCGATGGATACGAGAAACGGTCTGCGGCTCTGCCAGATTCCAAAACGCCGGTGGAATGTCGGCGGCATCGTACTCACTCAACAGAACACTGCCCATGGGGCCCTGCGCCAACAAGGTCTCGCTCGACAAGCGGCGCGCAAGTTCCTCGGCACCAAAGCGGTTGTAATAACTCGTATCCATATATATCCCGCTATTCCTCGACGCTGATTCCCTGCTTTTCGAGATAGGCGAGCCAGCGGCTCATCGTGTCCTCGGATAGCGCATGCTCCATCATGCAGGCCTCGGAATCGGCTCGCTCAAATTCGACACCGAGCTCCTGAACCAAAAACGTGCGGATGAGGCGATGACGGTACCAGATAGCCGTACCAACCTCGCGGCCGCGATCGGTCAGGACTACCTTGCCGTAGTGCGATTGCTCGACAAGTTCGGATGCCTTGAGCGCCGAAACCGCTTTATTGACCGATGCCTTGGAGACGCCAAGGCGCTGCGCGATGTCGACCGATCGAACGCCGTTGGTTTCCCCCTCTTCGCTTTCAATGCGAACCATGCACTCCAAGTAGTCTTCGTTCGCCACCGTCAGATGTAGTTCGCGCGAGCTATTTGTCGTATCCATGATCTTCCGTCCCTTCTGCATTCAATGGCTGATTCTACCCCATCCAAGCGTCGCGGTATGCCGTGGCATACCGTGCTAGAGTTCTTGTTGCACACGACGACCAAGATTGGAGCGGTCTTTATGGAAAACACCACCACGAACCCCGATGTCCTCGAACGCTTTTTGCGCTACGTCCAGATCAACACGCAGTCCGAGGATGCAAACTGCGACCAGGTACCCTCGAGCGCCGTTCAGTTTGACCTTGCCAACGTGCTGGCTGAAGAGCTGCGCGAGCTTGGTGCGGAAGATGCCCACGTGACCGAGCACGCCTATGTCTGCGCGCATATCCCCGCAAGTGCGGGCGCTGAGGACAAGCCCGCCCTGGGCCTGATCGCCCATCTCGACACCACCGAAGTTGCACCGGGCGCCGGCGTGAAGCCGCACATCGTACACCACGAAGGCGGCGACCTGGTCTGCGGCACGGTTGACGGTAAGCCCGTTGCCATGAGCACCGCCAAGCTTCCCGCCCTGAATGACCTCGCGGGTGAGGACCTGGTCTGCAGCGATGGCACCACGCTGCTGGGCGCGGACGACAAGGCAGGCGTCGCCGAGATCATGTCACTTGTCGCGCGTATCGCTCAGGACCCTTCTCTGCCCCATCCCGCACTCGGCATTTGCTTCTGCCCTGACGAGGAGATCGGCCACGGAGCCGAGCTGCTGGATATCGATACCTTTGGCTGCAAGTACGCCTACACGGTCGACGGCGGCCCCATCGGCGAGCTGGAGTGGGAGTGCTTTAACGCCGCCGAGGCGACCGTCCGCTTTGAGGGCCAGTCCATCCACCCGGGCGACGCTAAGGGCCGTATGGTCAACGCAGGCAATCTGTTCTGCGACTTCAACGCGTTGCTCCCCTACGTGCAGCGCCCGGAGTATACGGAAGGCTACGAGGGCTTTTATCACCTTGAGGGTGTATCTGCGACCGTCGATCACGCCACGGCGCGCTATATCGTCCGCGACCATGACGCCGCCAAGTTCCAGCAGAAACTCGACCTTATTGATGCCGCCGCCTCGATGCTCAACCAGCGTCTGGGTGAGGAGCGCGTGACAGTCGAGATTAAGCAGCAGTATCGAAATATGGCCGAGATCGTTCGTGACTATCCCGAGCTTATTGATGTTGCCAAGGAAGCCTACCTTGCCTGCGGCGTTGAGCCCCAAGTGCTGCCGATTCGCGGCGGCACCGACGGCGCCCAGCTGTCGTTCCGCGGTCTGCCCTGCCCCAACCTTTCCACCGGCGGCTATTGCTACCACGGCGTCAACGAGTTCGTCCCGGTTAGTTCGCTCGTCAAGATGACCGACGTGCTCCAGGAGCTCGTCGCCCGCTTTGCATAGGGAACTCGAACAATCCAGGTAAGCAAAACCGCCCCGTCCTCAAAACCGAGAACGGGGCGGTTTTTGGTGCAAGGGGAGTAGTCAGCACCGCAGGTTGAGCCAACGTCAGCGAGCGACGTCCAAGGCGAACAAGTTGGCATGAAAAAGGCAGGGCATTGACCTTCTGGTCATGTCCTGCCTTTTGAATGACAAATTGTCGCCTTGGGCGGCGCGCAGCGTCGAGCCGTTACGGCGTTTGGTAAAACGCCGTAACTTAGTAG
>URBA01000134.1 GCA_900545905.1 uncultured Collinsella sp. | reverse complement strand
GCGGGCATAGTTGCGATCGGCCTGGCCGGCGCGCCACGCGGGCTCCGCCTCGATAAACGTGCACAGGCCGTAGCCCAGATCGACCAGCTGCAGCAGGTTGAGGTCTGCCTCGATGAGCGAGTCCCAACCGCAGATGCCGCAGTCGGCGCCGCCGCAGCCCACAAAGGCGGGCGCGTCGCTGGGGCGCACAATGACAAACTCGATATCTCCGACCGCGCCCTCGCCGGCACGCGTGTCGCGACCGCGCACGATTAGATGACGGCCGGGGTCACGCAGCTCAGAGACATCCAGGCCCGCGGCCTCGAGCACGTCGAGCGTGTCAGCCTTAAGCGAGCCCTTGGGCACGGCGATGCGCAGCGGGCCCTCAGCGCCACGGCCCGCGGCGTGATCGCCGTCGGAAGCGGCATCCTCGGCCGAGGTGCGCGCGGCCTCCAGGCGCTCGAGCGAAAAGGCGAAGCCCGCCGCCGGCACCTCGATACCGTCGCCAAATGCGCCGGTAAAGATGGAGTCATAGCGTCCGCCCGAACCGACCGGATCGGGCAAGCCGCCGGCATAGGCCTTAAAGACCAGGCCCGTGTAGTAATCGAAAGAGTTCATGATGGAGAAGTCGAATGACAGCACCTGGGCGTCCTCGGGTGCCAGGCCCTCGACCAGGGCACGCAGCTCGCGCGTCAGCGGCGCGACGATACCGGCGGCCTCCAGCAGCGTGTCCACGCGGTCGAGCACCTCGGCACCGCCGTGCAGACGCGGCAGCTCGCAAATGGCGGCCTTGACGGCATCGGACTCGACGCTTGCCGCCACGCGGGCATCGAGGCCCACAAAGTCGTTGGCGTGCACGCAGCGCAGGGCCTCGGCGGCCAGTTCGCGATCCTCGCACGCCGCGAGCAACTCCTTAAACGGACGCACGCTACCTGCGATAATGCGTGCATCGGGCAGTGCCAGCTTGCGCACCGCCTCGGCCACGAGCGAGACAATCTCGACATCGCCCGCGGCATCGCCCGCACCGATAAGCTCAAAGCCCAGCTGTGTAAACTGGCGCGAGCCGCCGGCATTGCGCTGGCACTCACGAACCACCGGCGCCTCGTAGCGAAGGCGCAGGGGCAGGTCGGCCGCGCGCATGCGGGTCGAAACCAGACGCACGATCGGCAATGTGTTGTCGGGACGGACCACCAGCAGACGGCCATCATCGTCAAAAAGCTTAAACGGCGTGTCCGCGATGCGGCCGCCTTCCTCGAGTGAACCCTTGTCCTCGAGCAGCGGCGTTTCGACCGGAAGGTAATGATGCTCCCTGAAGCAGCCCTTCACCGTCAGCACAATCTCCTCGCGCGCCTGAGCCTCCTCGGGCAATATGTCCCGGAATCCCCACGGTGTGGCCGTCATCTGGTGAACCTCCTCATGCTGTGTTTCATATAGAGCAGAAGACCGGCATAGCTCCGCCAGTCTTCTGGGTACTTTAGCATACTAGAGTGTTTGCGGGGAGAATCGTCCTCCTCGGCTCACACTGTATTCATTTGGAAACATAGGAGCGGATTGTCGCAACCCAACCCCACCTAGACGCCAATCGCACGACGATACTCTGCCATTACCTGCGCATCGGCAGCTGCGGGGTCGGCAAAATAGCGCCAGTCATAGGTCTCGGCCGAAACAACTCCGCGATAGCCGCGCGCCACCAGCCTATCCAGGTCGGCGCGCATATCGCGGTCGCCGTCACCCCAGGCAAGATGCGTCGTGCCATCTGCCGCAACATCGACAAAATGCACGTGGGCGACATCATCGCCAAGCAGATCAAAATAATCGTCGATGGTATCCCCCGCCACCGCCATAGCGCCCAAATCCAGACACGCCTTAAGTGCTGGATGATCAACCGCCTCGATCATGCGCTTCGTATCGGCTGCCGAGTTCACGATCATCGACTCAACCGGCTGTAGGGCCTCGAGCACCAGTCGCACGCCGCGCTCTCCCGCATGCTCGGCAATCGCACGCAGCATCGAGGCGCTGCGACCCCACGCGTCCTCGATCGGCTCGTTCAAAAATGCCCAGCCGCTCGAGACCATGACCTGCTCGGCTCCAAGTTCCGCCGCGATATCTACAACGTTCTTAAAGTACGCGAGCGTGCGGGCACGCGCCTCATTCCCGCGCGCCGCGATATTCCACGGCTTGGGGTTGTTCTGTTCGGGACAAAGCCCCACAATCCGAACCCCATACCGCTGCGACAGCTCCCGCACCTGCTCGAGCGAATCGTATCCATGGCAATCGACATACAGATGCATCGCCCCGGTCCAAAGCTCGCAACACGTGTAGCCCGAGGCCGCTGCCGAAGAAAAGAATTCCTCAAGGTCAAAGTAGCGATGGCTGATATTCATAACGGCAAGCTGCGGATACTCCATCTTGTCCACCTTTCGGCAAAAGGGCGCCGCAGCACAGTGTGCGCGACGCCCCCTCTTACATTGTTCTCATTATGACGGATACTCTACTGGACACCAAGCACTCCAAAGAACGCGCCAGCGATACTCACGAGCAGGATCACGAGCATGATGACCAGCGGATTCATCTTCTTTTTGAGCATGAGATAGACGATTCCAAACAGCCCCATCGTGACAAAGCCCGGGAAGATTCCGTTGAGCAGCTCGGCGAGCGTCTGAGCACCATCGCCCGCACCGACCATGAGCGGAATGTCCACGGTCACCATCTCCATGGTCATAGCACCGATCACCATGGCGCCCATGATGGAGGCCATCTTGACGATCGTGTCCATAATGCCCGATTCCTGGACCTTGCTGATCATGTCCGAGCCAAAGCGATATCCCACAAACGTCAGCAGGTAACGGATGATGTAGTGAGGGACGTTGAACACGAGCAGGAACAAAATCGGGCCAAGAATAGAGCCCTGCAGCGCCAGCGACGTGCCGACACCCGTTGCCAAAATTCGCAGCGTGCCCCAGTAGAAGGCATCGCCCACGCCGGACAGCGGTCCCATCAAAGCAAGCTTGACATTAGAGATCGCGCTCGTGTCAAAGCTATCGTCAGTAGCGTTGACCTCCTCCATTGCAGCGGCGATGGACATGGGGAGCGTCGAGATGTACGGCGTGACGTTATAGAGCTCCATATGGCGCTTGAGGGCGGCCTTAAAGTCCGCATCCTGCGGATACAGCTTGCGAAGGATCGGCATAAGGGCCCACATAAAGCCGATATGGCCCATACGCTCGTAGTTCCAGGAATGCTCATAGGGAATCGAGCGCCAGAACAGCTTCTTAAGGTCTGCGCGGGAAATCAGCCCGTCGTAAGAAGACTCAAACTTAAAACTCATCGAACCCACTCCCAATCGCAGGATCCTCGGTTGCCGCTGCAGGCTGCTCCGCCTTTTTCTTGTCACCCAAAACCGTCATCGCAACGACAATGATCGCGGCAAAGATCGCCACGCCCGTCGTGCTAATGCCAAAGTAGGCGACGAGGAAGAAGCCAGCGAAGAAGAACGGCGCCACAGTCTTGTTCATAATCATCTGGGCCAGCATCGCAAAGCCGAGTGCAGGCAAGAAGGCGGCGGCGACATCCATGCCGGTCTGAACGAAATCGGGGATGATGTTGAGCAGGCTGGCAACAGCATCGGCGCCAAAGAAGAATGCCAGGGGAATAATCAGCAGGCCGCACCAGCTCTGCGCGTAACCGGCGATGAGCATGTTGCGCGTGATGGCCTTGGTGTCTCCGTCCTCGACGTTTTTGTCGATACGGTGCACCAGCAGCAGCATCACCGGCTGGCCCAGGGCAGTATCGAGCGCCAGGACGATCGTTGCGATGGGAATGCCCAGGGTCAGGGCCGCCGAAGCGTCCGCGCCGGCCTGCATGGCAAGAGATACGCCCAGGATAGTGCCGGAAATCGTATCGGGCGGGTTATAGGCGCCGACCGAGATGGCGCCGACCATGGCAAGCTCCATCGTGGCGCCCATGATCGTGCCGGTCACCATGTCGCCCATGACAAGGCCAACCAAAGGTCCGAGCACGATCGGGCGCTGGAGGTAGCTCGTGCCCGTCAGCCACTCGGAATAGCCCAAAAGGGCAATCAGGAAAATCAGGATTGTCTTGATAACCATGACAGCCCCTAACCGATAACCTTCGCGGCGTCAGTCTTCGCATCTGCCGGAATCATCTGAATGAACAGTTCATAGCCCTCGCCGAGCAGCTCTTTGACGTATGCCTCGTTTTCGGGCGTAAGGAACACGCTCGTCGAGACCTGGCGGGCATTCTCGCTAAAGGCAACGTTGCCGAGGTTGATCTTCTTGACTCCCATCGCCTTGGCGACGGCACCGGCCTGCTGGATCGTCTCGCAAACCACGAAGAGCTTGTACTTGTCGGTCACTCCGCTCTGGAGCGCCTTGACGGCATCCTCGGTGTTTTTGACAACGACCTTGCAGCCCTCCGGCTTTGCAAGGGACAGGGCCTGCAGACGAAGCTTGTCATTGAAGACCGTGTCGCTCACCAACAAGATGCAGTCGGCACCCAGAGCCGAGGTCCAGCTAACGGCAACCTGGCCGTGAAGCAGTCGATAGTCCACGCGAATCATCTGAATCATGATGTGCTCCCTAGTGGTTAAAACTCATCGAGTTCGGCCTGCCCCAGCAGGTCGTTGACGTACTTGACCTTGGTGTCGTCCGCCTCGACGATCTGGCGAATGGCCTCATCGATCGGGGTGGATTCGGGCACGAACAGCAGCTGAATAAGGAGCGGCAGGTTCATGTTGGTCACGAGGTGCGTGTTAGGACGCGTCTGGACGATCTTGGTGAACTCGTTGTTGACGCTGCCGCCAAAGAGGT
>URBA01000133.1 GCA_900545905.1 uncultured Collinsella sp. | reverse complement strand
GCATTGGACGCGGCATGGTGCCTCAGCACCCGAGTAAACAAGTTTGCTCGAGCACGCTTTTGAAATATCTCAATTTTATCTAACTATCTAGGTCAGCCATGGCTAACCTTTTGAAAATTAGCGATGCGGAGTAACCGATTGTCAATGTGAGAAAGGGACTGTCCCTTTGCCCCTTCTTACAACTGCCAGGTAGCTGCTTCCTTTTGCAGCGCCACCATGCGGGCGAATTCTCCACCTGCCGCCTTGAGCTGCGCCGGAGTGCCCTGCTCGGCAACCACACCATCCTTGAGTACAACGATTTTGTCGGCATTTTCCACCGTACGCATACGGTGGGCAATAACGATAACCGTCTTACCTGCAAGCAGACGGGAGAGCGCCTGCTGCACCACGGTCTCGTTCTCCACATCCAAGCTCGCCGTCGCCTCGTCCAACAGCACGATAGGCGCGTCTTTGAGCAGCGCACGGGCGATAGAGATGCGCTGGCGCTCACCGCCGGACAGCTTGGAGCCGTTCTCGCCGATCATGGTGTCATAGCCCTGCGGCATGCGGCTCACAAACTCGTCGCAGTTGGCGGCACGCGCGGCAGCAAGCACTTCCTCATCGGTGGCATCGCGACGACCAAGACGGATGTTTCCCATCACCGTGTCGTCAAAGAGCAGCACGTCTTGGAACACAATGGCGTAGTCGCGCAGCAGCACCTCGGGATCAACGCCCGCAACATCCACGCCACCCACGGTGACCGTGCCTTCGGTGGCGTCCCAAAAGCGCGCGGCCAGGCGGCTCACCGTGGACTTACCGGAGCCCGAAGGACCGACCAGTGCCGTGACCTCGCCTTCCTTGGCGGTAAAGCTCACATCGGTAAGAACTTTCTCGCCGGCGCGTCCGTCCTCGCCCGCACCATAGCCAAATGCCACGTGATCGAACACCACATCGTGGCCTACGGGCTCAAACTGCTCGCTGCCCCGCGCCACGGGCTCCTCCATGATGGAACGCATGCGCTTGGCAGACGACTCGGCGGCAAACAGCTCGGACATTAACATTAACGCTTGGTCAAAGGGTGCATAGATACGGCTCACCATAAGCAGGAAGGCAAACATCACCAAAAAGTCGACCTGCCCGGAGGCGACCATCGCGGCACCCGTGACCAGCGTGGTGGCAATGCCCAGACGCAGGATGGCAAAGGCGGAGTTAACCAAAAGCCCGTTAGCGAGCTCGCCCTTGGTGGTCTCGCGCTCCTCGGCATCGATCACGGCGTTGAGCCCCTCAAGATAATGAGCCTCCTGGTTGGTGGCGCGGATCTCGCGCACGCAGTCGAGCGTCTCCTGGATCGCCTCGGTAACCTTGACCTTCTCGGTACGCACATGGTCGAACACCGGGATCATGGGGCCGCGCGTCAGATACAGCACGGCAAAGGCCACGGGAACGCTCCAAAACGCCGCAATCGCCAGCTGCCAGCAAAAGAACAGCGACGCCGCGAACACAATGACGCTTGCGATGATGGCACCCCAAAGCTCTCCCAGCACGTGGCTGTAGGCGTGCTCCATGGCCTGGACGTCACCCATGATGGTCTCGGTTAAATCGGCCAGATCGCGACGACCAAAAAACGACAGCGGCAGTTTGCGCAAGCGCTCGGCAATCTCCATACGCTGCTTGCCGCACTCCTCGTAAAAGATGCAGTAGGTGTAGTAATACTGCTGCCAGTTAGAGGCAAAGAGCAACACGAAAAAGACCAGGAGGCCGCCCACAATCGGCAGGGCATCCGGCAGGTCGGCACCGGTGGCGAGATGTTCGACAAAACCGGCCATGACCAGGAACAATAAGCCCATGCCGGCCATGGTAATGAGATTGGTGAGCGTGGTCCAGAAAATGCCGCGTTTTACGCCGGCGACGCCTTTATCGGATAGGAAATACTTCTTTTGGAATGAGGCGAACATTTAGGCCTCGCCTCCCTTCGTGACGGCGGCATCCGCGGTCGCTGCGGTGATTTTCCAGCTCGCAGCCTGTTCGTATTCGGCCCACATCTTGGCATACAGACCCTCTTGGGACAGCAACTCGGCATGGGTACCCGACTCCTGCACGCTGCCCTGGTTGAGCACCACGATTTGGTCTGCGCCCACTACAGTCGAGAGTCGGTGCGCGATCATAATGACCGTGCGGCCCGCCGCCAGCTTGCTAAAGGCGCGCTGGATGAGCGCCTCGTTCTCGGGGTCGGCAAACGCCGTGGCCTCATCGAGCACCACGATAGGCGCGTCTTTAAGGATCGCGCGGGCGAGTGCCACGCGCTGCACCTCGCCGCCCGAAAGATATGCCCCTCCAGCACCGAGCATGGTGTTAATACCCTGCGGGAGCTTGGCCACAATGTCGTCGCACTGAGCTGCGGAGAGGGCCGCACGCACTTCGTCGTCAGTGGCCGTGGGCTTGGAGGCACGCACGTTATCGGCAAGTGTTTGCCGGAACAGCTGGTTGGTCTGGAACACGAAGGCAACCTGGTCCATAAGCTCGTGCGGGTCCATGTCGCGAACGTCCACACCGCCTACGAGCACACGGCCTGCGGAAACATCCCAAAAACGCGGGATCAGACTTGCGCAGGTTGACTTACCGCCGCCCGAGGGACCCACCAGCGCGAGGGTGCTACCTGCAGAAACGTTAAAGCTCACATGGTTGACGGCAGGTGCCTCGGCACCCTCGTAGGTAAAGCTCACGTCCTCAAATCGCACGTCGCCACCGGCAGGGTGCTTGGGTTGCGCGGGCACGGAGAGCTGCTTGGAATCCATGACGCTTCGAATGCGAGCCAGCGAATCGGCACTCATCTGAGAGGCCTCGCCCACAAACATGAGCTTGGTCATGGCCGTCGGTACCACGGCCGAAAATATCGCGTAAAACGTGAAGTTGGCCATAAAATGCGCGAAGTCCTTCTCGCCCGGCGCCAACAGCAACGCCACGGGCAAGAGAAATGCCACAAGGCCATTGAGCGCGGTAAGGTTGAGCACCTGCGGGCCTCGGCAGAACGTGCCCGCATAGTTTTGCGCCATGTCGGCGTATTCGGCGATCGCGTCGTGGAACGCCTTAAAGGAATAGACCGTCTGCTGAAACACCTTGACCACGGGAATGCCGCGTACGTATTCGGTACCGGTTTTGTTCATCTTGACCAGCGCGCCCATGTAGGCCTTCATAAACTCGCCGCCCTTGCCGCCCATCATGGTGGCCATGGCGCCAAGCGAAACGACGACCGAGATAAGGCATGCCGCGCCCAAACGCCAATCGAGAGCGAAAAGCAGCACGAGCAAGCCCACGACCATGGCGACGGCGCCTGCGATATCGGGCAGCATGTGTGCGAGCAAAGTCTCGGTGGAGGCGGCACATCCGTCTACGATACGGCGCAGCTCACCGGTGGCGTGCGTGTCAAAGTAGCCAAGCGGCAGCTTAAGCAGGTGCTCGCTCGTAGTCTTGCGGATATTGGACGCACAGCGAAACGCAGACAGATGCGTGCACATGAGCCCCGCGAAATAGACCACGATGCTCGCCAGGGCAAAACCCACGGCCCACCAGCCATACGTCGCGATGCCCGTGGCCTCGCTCCAGTTAGGTGCCACGGCGATCAGATCGCGCGCGACAAGCCAAATGCACACGAACGGGCCAAAGCTCAGCAGCTGCGAGAGTGCCGAGAGCGCCATGCCCAAATACGTTAGGAATTTGCGGTCACCGGCATACGCGAGCAACTCGCCGATACCTCCACCTTCCCTTTTTGATCCCTTTGCCATGAGATTCCTTTCTAACGGCTTGAGAGTTAACCGTAATCAACTTATCATTGATGTGTTAGCCATGGCTCACAATCAAGCCAGGCGTGGACGTTTCTGCAAAGGAAAGGGACGCTTTTGCAAATACGGCGGGCAGCGACCGACATAACCGAGCTCTACGCACCGCAGTTTGAGCAGTTTGGCCTGGAGCTTACCGGCAAGGGCGCCGTCTTTACCGGCGAGGTGGCAAACGACCGGGCGCACGGCCGCGCATGGATCATGCCCCTCTCCCCCACCTGCATCGTCATGGAGCATTTCATTACCCCGACGCACGATATGTACCTGGCCGAATACACACCCGAGCCGTACGCCTGCGTGAGCGAGGTCAGCGCGCCCACACTTATATGCATGCCCGAGACTGGCATAACGCCTGCGAACCTTAAACCTTTGCATGGACCGTGGCCAAACAATGCCGTGTGCAGCTTTATCCAAGATAACTGTGGCGAGGAGTTAAGCCCGCTGTTTGCAGGGCAGCTTTATCACTCGCGCTCCGTGCTCTTTTTGCCCGGGTATTTTGACGAGCTGGAGCATCGGTATCCCACTGAGTTCGCGGGGGTCTTTGAGGCGTTTGCCGAGTCATGGCACGAGGAGGCGACGTCTGCCATCTGCCACACGCTGCGCCGGATTAACGAGGACCGCGCCCGCACCGTAGGCGGACACGTCTATATGCAGGGCATCGTGGAGACCATGGTCGCGGAGCTCGCCTGTTCGCGCGCGGCCCACAAGCAGGCGCGGCAGGCGGCAGACACACGCGTCAGCATAACCATTGCCGAAGAAGCAACGGCGATGATTGAGCGCGCGCTCGACAAAGGCAGGCGTGTGGGTATCAACGAGGTGGCCGAGGGGCTCTACACAAGCCGCTCCAAGCTATGCGCCACCTTTAAGGCCCAAACTGGCGAGTCCCTGGGCGCCTACATTCGCAGACGCCGTATGGAACGAGCACAGGACCTTTTGGCCGATAGCTCGCTCACGATAGCGCAGGTGGCAGAGCGTCTAGGCTACCCTCAGCAGGCCGCCTTCGCCCAAGC
>URBA01000132.1 GCA_900545905.1 uncultured Collinsella sp. | reverse complement strand
TCTATGCGCAGGCCTTCCGCGACCAGGGGCTCGACTGCGTTATCGCGGGCGGCTCGGTCTTTGCGCAGGCTGCCGAGGTGCAGACGGTGCGCGCCCTGGTTTGTGCGCTCGCCAATCCGGCCGATACGGCGCAGGGCCTTATGCCGCTGCTCGCCTCGCCGATGTTTGCACTCGGCGCCCAGGAGCTCCTGGCGCTGGCGACCAAGCTCGATAGCGAGACGGGGGAGACCTCGCGCCGCAACATCGATGCGGGCATCATGAGCGATTCCGATGTGCCGGGTTTGCAAGACTTGCCGCTCGTGACGCGCGCCCGCGAGGTGCTGCGGTATGCGCTTCGTCGCGTGGGCCGCGATTCGTTCGCGGCGATCGCGCGCGACGTGGTCAACGCCTCCGGCTGGTTTGTGCGTCTGGCACAGCGTGGTCCCGAGGGCAAGGCCATTGCCGCCAACGTGCTTAAGGCGCTCGATGCCGTGGCCGAGGCGGAGGCCGAGTTCGGTAACTCGCCGCGTTCCATTGCGCTTGCCTTCGACCGCTTCTTGGCGGGCAAGGAGGCCCCAGGTGCCCTCAACGAGGAGGGCGACGGCGCGGTGCGCATCATGACGGTGCATGCCTCCAAGGGCCTGGAGTATCCGGTCGTGGCGGTTGCGGAGTGCTTTGGCGTGCGCAAATCGTCCGGTGCGGCTCAGATGGGTCGTGTCGAGGGCGGAGCGCAGGTCGTGGCGCTGCCGGCGCGCTTCGACGGCGTTAAACTCGCGGACGGCACGTTCGTAAAGGGCGATGACGTCAAAAAGCAGTTTGAGCATGCGTTTAAGGGTAAGGGCACGTCGCTATGGTTGCCGCCGGAGCTCATGGAGGATGTCTGCGCGACGGGTTCTCCCGCCGAGGCATTCGTTCGCCTGCGCAACCACGACCTGCAGCTTTCGCTCGAGGAGCGGGCCCGCCTGCTCTATGTGGCCATGACGCGTGCCCGCGAGCTGGTGATCTTGGCGATGGATGCTGGCGTGAGCCGTGGCAAGGTGACGGCGCCGACCTTCGACGTCGAGACCGATTTGACCTACGACGTGCTGCGCCGTATTTTGCCGACCGACGCTCTGGACATGCCGCAGCTCGATAGCGACCGTTTGGTGTTCGACAACTCCAAGCCGGGCGACTACGAGCTCATCTCGCTGGCGGACTTTACGTTTGGCGAGCAGACGTTTGAGGTCAACGCTTCGCTGGATGTCGAGGGCAGGCTTGTCCGCGGCGATGCGGAGCCGGAGGGTGCCGGTGCAGATGCCCGTGCCGCCGTTCCTGGTCCTGCCGACCCCGAGCCCGATGCGTTTGAGCTCGTGTATCCCCAGGCGGTGGGCGTGCGCATGGGCATCTGCCCGTATCCGGTGCGCGATTCGTACAGCTACTCTTCAATTGCCGCGGCGCTGCATGCCGAGTCTGAGGACCGTGCCGCCGAGGCACGCGTGCCCATGGACGAGGCTGGCGAGGATGCGGAGTCGGATGGTTCCGAGATGACGGATGCGGACGTGGCCGCCGTTGAGCCTACCGGCAACCCCATGGCGCTGGGCTCGGCCTTCCACGCTGCCTGCCAGTGGCTCATCGAGATGTGTGCCGATGCGCTGCCCGCCGCGCGTGCCGATGCGCTGGCGCGCCAGTGGCGCCTGACGCCGGAGCAGCGCGAGCGCTTCGACGTTGCCCTGGACCGCTGGCTCAAGTCGGCTGCTCGTGCCGACCTGCTCGCGCGGCCGTGCGTTCGCGCCGAGGTGCCGTTCTTCTCGCTGGGCTGCGAGGACGAGGACATCGCCCGCTACGGTGCATATGCCGAGGGCGCCATCGACGCTTTGGCGACGAACCCGGCGGATTCGTCATGCGCGCTGGTCATCGACTACAAGACGGGCGGGACGCCGGACGAGACGCCGGAACAGCTGCAGGAGAAGCACGCCCTGCAGGCGCGCGTCTACTCCGATGTGTTGCACAAGGCGGGCTTTGAGGCCGTGACCGTCAAGTTCGTCCGCGTGGAGCAGCCGGATCCAACCATCTTCGTCGAACCCGCTGAACCTCAGGTGGTCACCTACAATCTCTAGCCCTCAGATAACTTGCGGTGGAATACGGACTGTTTTGGCCAAAAAAGCCGCCAAACAGTTCGTATTTCACCGCAACGCATGGGAGAGCCTGGGGCGGTACAATGACTCGAACAGTTCAAACGAATAAGGAGCCATCATGCAGCTCACCAAAATGCTTAAGGTGACGCCGGAGGAGCTTTTTGACGCTCTGGCGGGGTTCATCATGCAGGATATCGAGAACGCCACGGGCAAGCGTCCCAGCCGCAACAAGCTCAACGGCTATAAGTACGAGAAACGCGCCCAGTCCGCAAAAGGCAAGGCCAAGGGCACGGCGATCAAGGTTAAGATCAAGCACTTTGACTACCCGTGCCTCTATGAGGTCCGTTTTCAGTATGCGGCGGGCATCAATACCATGCGCTATGAGGCTGCACCTGCTGGCGATGGTGCCTGCGAGCTCACCTATACCGAGGATTTTCAGGGTGTGGGTGGCAACACGTCTGGCACGCGCGGCAAGCTTGGCCTCTTCTTCTATGAGCGAAAGCTCAAGAGCCACGCCAACCAGACGATTGATCAAATCGTCAAATACATCGAGGGTGAGCGCCGCGTAAAGGCTAATCCCGCCTTCGCCGATGATACTGTCGAAAACGCTTCGGATGTATTCCATTGATACCCTGTGCAAAAGCTTTACCACTCTTCACATCAGCTGTGAACACTTCAGGCTTCGAGCCAGTAGCGAGCGGCCCGACAAAATTAGTTGATGGAAGTACCAAATGAATAAGAATGCCACTACGCAGCTGCACATCTATTCCGCCTTTTTCGTTCTCGCGGGATTTGTTTTAAATCGGGGAGTGTTTCTACTTTTCCTTGCGGAGAAAGGAATGCCTGTCACGGAAATCGCGCTTTATCAAGCCCTGTTTAACATTGCAACGGTCGTCCTCGAGCTGCCAACAGGGCTGATAGGCGATTTCTTTGGAAAGAAGTTTTCGATTCAAGTGGGCGTGCTGCTGCTTTTCTTCCATACGGCTGGCATGCTGTTGCTCTCAGGCCCCTTTCTTGTCGTGCTTTCCCTTGTTGAGGCACTCGCCTACTCCCTTCAATCGGGATCCGAACAAGCACTTTTATATGAAATTGCCCGGAATGCCGGTCAAGGAGAGCGCTTCCTCACCATCAATGCTCGGCTGCTTGCCGCACAATCAATCGCTACGGGAATGGCAATTGTGCTCGGATCTTTCATTGCCCAAGTATCTTGGAGCGCCCTCTACGTATGTGTCTCCGTTTTCTATCTCCTGCAGCTTTTCCTTCTGTATCCCATTGAGAGGACGGAAGCGACCCGTTCTGAAAGCTCTGAAAAGGGAAGGTTTGACACAGCCAAGATGTTCAGACGCGAAACCTGGCGTGTTGGAGAATCCGCTTTTGCGGTATTGCTTCTTCTAATCGGCACAAGCATGCTCGATGGATTCTATGGGAGTTATTACAACTTGAATCAGTTGGTATTCGACGCATTTGATGCTCCCGTCTCCATAATAGGAATCTTTTTCGGTGCATCCTATGCAGTAAATGCGACGGCCTACATTGCAGCAGATTTCTTCTCGTCGCGTTTCGGGAAAAGAAATACCATGCTCGGCTCGATGCTAATCGAGGCTGGCCTTTTCATGATTCTTCCGTGGTTCGCTTCAAATCCGCTGTGTTTGTTTGGCCTTAGCATGGTGCTTTGTTTTCTCCCAGAAGTGGTGTACATCACTTCGGAAAACTTAATCCAAGACGCGATAGCGGACGATCTCCGCGCGACGATCCTTTCCGTCGCGTCTCTGGTAAGGGCTCTCTTTTCCGCAATGTTTTTCTCCATATTTGGACATGTGTTGGGGTTATATCCCATTCAGATAGCGCTCGGTATTATTGGTGCAATCGCGATAGCAATTACCGCCGTTGTTTCATTAAAAATGGTTGGAATACAGGTCTCCAAGAATTGATATATCGATTGACGAGCTATCCGAAGCGTCGAGCCTTCTTGATGGACATGACTATTCGTCACAAATCATTCCGCGCATCGCCGGGGTTCCAGTAATACTCGATATATCTGGATGCCCTCATTCCCCTTTTTGAAGGTCCCAAATTGACTACCCGTGTTGGTTTGGCTAGGTTCGGGTGCTATCCGCGCCGTGCGGTAAAATCGTTCAGTCAGAACACGAACCCGCATCGGAGCTCATCACATGGCATTCGTCCATCTGCACAATCACACTGTTTTCTCCATGCTCGACGGCGCAACCCGTATCCAGGATATGGTCAATCGCGCCGTAGAGCTGGGCATGCCCGCCGTCGCCATTACCGACCACGGCTACATGTATGGCGTGCCCGACCTGGCGCTGGCCTGCGACGCCGTCAACCACAACACGCCCGAGTACAAAACCTGGAGCCACGACAAGGCCTTCTTGGAAAAGGACCGCCGCGACGAGCTGGTGGAGCCCGATCCCGAGGAAAACCCGCGCGAGCATGCCCAGTATGTGAAGGACATGGCCATGTGGGACGAGAAGGGCAACATCGACGAGCTCAAGCCGCCCCTGGTCATCAAGCCCATCTTTGGCTGCGAGGTCTACTTTACGCCGGACGAGACGCTCGCCCGCGACCACAAGCCCGAGCTCTACCACATGATCCTTCTGGCCAAGGACCAGGAGGGCTACGTCAACCTGATGCAGACGGTCTCCGAGGCCGCCGTACAGGGCTTTTACTACAAGCCCCGTGTGACGCTCGACAACCTGCGCCGCCACGCCAAGGGCATGATCTGCACCAGCGCCT
>URBA01000131.1 GCA_900545905.1 uncultured Collinsella sp. | reverse complement strand
CATGTTTGGAAAGGAATATCCATGGCAAGAAGCGCTGTAGAAGGCCTTCAAGAATTCGAACCGTAGGCGGCGTTTCGGTCCTAGCTGCGTTACCCGCGGCAGAAGTTCGCTAATCGGCTATTATTTGTTTAGACAACTTGAGTTGTAGAGGAGTGACCGGCGATGGTGCAGGGCGCCAAACATATGAAGAGCGATAACGCCGCGGGCAACGGTGGCTCAAGCCCTCAGCCCAAACCTCAACCAAAGCCCAAGCGCCGTCGCAAGCGGCTGCCGCGCTGGGCCGACCGGCTCATCACCATCGTTATCATCCTTATTGGCGTTGGCCTTATGACCTGGCCGTGGATCTTGGACCGGCTCGAGGCCTCGGGTGTGTTCAACCAGATCAGCACCGTGTCCAGCACCGTGGACGCGCTTTCGGAAGAGGAGCGCGAGCGCATCCTGCTGCAGGCGCGCTCCTATAACGAGCAGCTGGCGGGCGAGGCCACCGAGCTTCCCGCCGACCAGATCGAGCCCTACGCTCAGCAGCTTATCTTTGACCGCGACCCCATGATGAGCTGGGTCGAAATCCCCTCCATCGACGTGAGCATGCCCATCTATCACGGCACGAGCGAGGAGGTCCTTATGGCGGGCGTCGGCCACCTGGAGGGCACGAGCCTGCCGGTGGGCGGCACCTCGACGCATTGCGTGCTCACCGCGCACTCGGGCATGCGCAACCTGAGCATGTTCGACGACATCCATTCGCTGGAGCCCGGCGACTTGGTACTGCTGCACACCATGAACAAGACGCTCGCCTACAAGATGGTGGACTCCGAGGCCGTGCTGCCCGAGGAGATGGAGTCGCTGACCATCGAGCCCGGCGCCGATAAGGTGACGCTCGTCACCTGCACGCCCTACGGCGTGAACGACCATCGCCTGCTGGTGCATTGCGTGCGCACCAAGTACAACAAAAAGGACGTCGACAAGCAAAAGTCGCTGGCCGGCCGCCACTGGGGCAAGCGCGAGTTCGCCGTGCTCATCGTGGTCGTGGCCATTGTGCTGTTGCTGCTGGACATCGTGATCCACGCGATCCGCAAGCGCCGCAAGGCCAAGGCCTCGGCATAGCCATTGTTCAGAACCACCACAAAGGGGACAGGCACCTTTGTGGTGGTCGGGGCTTCAAACCGTCCCAACATTCGACGAAAATCGCGATTTTGGCGAAAAACGTTGGATGTTGGGACGGTTTTTGTTGTGGGCGGGACGGTTTTCGCTACAGAACCGTCGAACCGCGCCCTGCCAACCCGCCGCCCTCGTTACGTTTTCGCTGCATTTGGGTAAAGCACCTGCTCCAAGCGGCGTTGCCTTGTATACTAGAGCGGTTTATCTGTTATGCGGAAGGGAGCGCCTATGGCACTCAGCGAGAAAGACGTGCGCGGCATCGCCGAGTACGCAAAGATCGCACTGACCGATGATGAGCTCACCCAGATGACGTCCTACATGAACGACGCCGTCCAGATGCTCGAGCCCGTCTTGCAATATGACTTGCCCGACGTGGAGCCCACGTTCCATCCCATCGGAAGCCTGTCCAATGTGATGGGCGACGACCTGCGCGAGCCCGAGCGCGACCTGCCGCTCGACGTTGCGCTGGAAAACGCCGGCAGCGCGCGCGACCGCTACTTCCGCGTGCCGTCCATTTTGGGAGAGGGGGAGAGCGAGTAATGGCGCAGAGCTTCGATTCCCTTACCGCCGCCCAGATTGCCGCGGGCGTTGCCGCCGGCGACTTTACCGCTACCGAGGTGGCCCAGGCCTCCCTCGCCGCCATCGAGGCGCGCGAGGGCGGGGTCCAGGCATTTTTGCAGGTGTCGCCCGAGCTTGCGCTCGAGGCCGCAGCGCGCGTAGATGCCGACCGTGCCGCCGGAAAGCCGCTGCCCCCGCTCGCGGGCGTGCCGCTGGCTATCAAGGACAACATGAACCTCGTGGGCACGCGCACCACCTGCGCCTCCCGCATGCTCGGGGATTACCAGAGCGTCTACACCGCCACCTGCGTTCAGCGCATGCTCGACGCCGGCTGCTTGCCCATGGGCAAGGCCAACATGGACGAGTTTGCTTTTGGTAGCTCTACCGAGAGCTCGGCCTTCCACCGCACCAACAACCCCTGGGATACCGAGCGCGTGCCCGGCGGCTCCTCGGGCGGCTCCGCTGCAGCCGTCGCCGCGGGCGAGGTCGCGCTCTCGCTGGGTTCGGACACCGGCGGCTCCATCCGCCAGCCGGCGTCGCTGTGCGGCGTAGTGGGCCTTAAGCCCACGTATGGCGCCGTGAGCCGCTACGGCGTGGTGGCCTTTGGCTCGTCGCTCGACCAGGTTGGCCCCTTCGGTCGTACGGTCGAGGACGTCGCGCTGGCCATGAACGCGCTTACCGGTGCGGGCCACGATCCGTACGATTGCACCAGCCAGGATTGCGCCGTCGACTTTACCGAGCACCTCAATGACAGCATCGAGGGCAAGCGCGTGGGCATCATCCCCGCGTTTATGGAGGCCGAGGGCCTGACGCCCGAGGTCAAGGCCGCTGTTCAGCGCGCCGCCCAGGAGCTGCAGAACCAGGGTGCCGAGCTGGTCGAGGTCGACCTGCCGCACCTGGACGCCGCCATTGCCGCCTACTACGTCATCGGCCCGGCCGAGGCGTTCTCCAACCTGGCCCGCTTTGACGGCATCCGCTACGGCTATCAGGAGGAGGGCTGCGCCAACCTGTCCGACCAGAGCTCGCTGTCGCGCGCCCACGGCTTTGGCGCCGAGGCCAAGCGCCGTCAGATGCTCGGCGCCTACTTGCTGAGCTCGGGCGTGTACGACAAGTATTACTACGCCGCGCAGAAGGCCCGCACGCTTATCACGCAGGACTACGATGCCGCGTATGCCAAGGTGGACACGATCCTCATGCCCGCCTCGCCGCGCACGGCCTTTAAGTTTGGCGAGATCAGCGACCCCACGCAGATGTACCTCTCCGACCTGTACACCATCTCGCTCAACATTTGCGGCAACGGTGGTATCTCGGTGCCGCTGGGTCTGGGCGAGGACAGCAAGCTGCCCGTTTCTGCCCAGCTGGTTGGTCCGGCCTTTAAGGACCGTCAGCTGCTCACGTTTGCCCGCGCCCTGGAGCGCGGCTTTGCCGATGCCGCCACGGGTGCGCCCGCGCTTTCCGTCGCGCCCGATTTTGCCGGGAAGGGAGGCGAGCTGTAATGAAGGAGCTTTCCGAGGTCCTGCAGGATTGGGAGGCCGTGATCGGCCTGGAGATCCATACCGAGCTCACCGCACTCGATACCAAGATGTTCTGCAACTGCAAGCTCAGCCACGATGACGAGCCCAACGCCAACGTGTGCCCGGTGTGCCTGGGCCTGCCCGGCGCCCTGCCGGTGCCCAACAAGCGCGCCATCGAGAGCATCGTCAAGGCCGGCCTCGCCACCAACTGCGAGATCCAGCGCCACTCGATGTTCTACCGCAAACACTACTTCTATCCCGATATGGCCAAGAACTTCCAGACTACACAGGGTCCGGTTGCCTTTGCCATGTACGGCCACCTGGACCTGGTCGTGACCGGTCGCGGTGCCGCCGAGCGCCCCGACTGCGCGTTTGGCGAGGCCGAGGCCCAGAGCCTGGCGAGCGCCTCGGCCAACGCCGAGGGCCTGTCCACGTCCATGACGTCGACCATGCGCGAGGGTAACCAGCGCGCCGGTCACCTGGCCAGCTACGATGCGTCCAATCTGCAGATGCCCGAGCGTCGCGAGGACGGTTCCTACACGGTGCCCATTCGCATCCTGCGCATCCACATGGAGGAGGACGCCGCCAAGATGGTGCACGTGGGCGGTGCCGAGGGCCGCATTACCGCCGCGGCCGAGTCGCTCGTCGACTACAACCGCTGCGGCACGCCTTTGATTGAGCTCGTGACTGAGCCCGACTTGCGCACGCCCGAGGAAGCGCGTCTGTTTATGGAAAAGCTCCGTCGCATCTTTGTGACGCTGGGCATTTCGGACTGCTCCATGGAGAAGGGTTCCATGCGCTGCGACGGCAACGTGTCGCTGCGCCGCCGCGGCGAGACCAAGCTGGGAACCAAGACCGAGCTTAAGAACCTCAACTCGTTTAAGAGCCTGCACGATGGCCTTACCTACGAGATCTGCCGCCAGGCCGAGGTGCTCGAGGAGGGCGGCATCATCTATCAGGAGACCCGCCACTGGGAGCCCAGCCGTAAGCGCACCGTGGTTATGCGTGTGAAGGAGACGGCCGACGACTATCGCCTGTTCCCCGACCCCGATCTAGCGCCGTTTGATCTGGATGACGAGTTTATCGACCGCTGCCGTGGCGAGATTCCCGAGCTGCCCGATGCCAAGCGCGCCCGTTTTGAGGCCGACTTTGGCATTAAGGCCGCCGATGCCGAGCAGATTGCCGGCGACCCGGAGTTTGCCGAGTTCTTTGAGGCCGCCGCTGCCGGTACGGCTGGCAAGGAGGCTCAGACGGTCGCAAACCTGCTGGTCAACGAGATGATCGCCTACCTTAAGGGCGCGGGCGTGTCGCTCGCCGAGTCCGGCATTGCGCCGGCTCAGGTGGCAGTGCTGGCTAAGCTGCTGGCGACCGATGCCATCAGCTCCAACCAGGCGCACGAGGTCTTTGAGGCCATGGCCCAGACCGGCGACGACCCCAACAAGATCGTCGACGAGCGCGGTATGCGTCAGGTGAGCGATGCCGGCGCGCTGCAGCCGATCGTGGACGAGGTGCTGGCAAACTGTGTCGATCAGGCGCAGCAGTATCGTGACGGCAACCAGAAGGTCATCGGCTTTTTGGTGGGCCAGTGCATGAACTGTCTCTTATACACATCTCCGAGCCCACGAGACTACGCTGCATCTCG
>URBA01000130.1 GCA_900545905.1 uncultured Collinsella sp. | reverse complement strand
CGTGGGCTCGGAGATGTGTATAAGAGACAGTTCTAATACAGGCCCGCCTTGCGAATGGCCTCGACAGCCAAAGCGATCTGGTCGGGCGGCAGGACCAGTGCCATACGCACGTGCCCCTCGCCCGAAGGGCCAAAGCTCGCGCCCGGCGTCACCACAACGCCGGCCTTCTCCATGAGCTCCTCGCAAAACGCCATGGAATCGGTGCGACCACCGGGAAGCTTGGCCCACACAAACATAGAGCCATGCGCGTTGGGACGCTCCCAGCCCAGGCCCTCAAGACCGTCGCACAGGGCATCGCGGCGTTCCTGGTACTTCAGACGCTGCGCCTCGACCTCATCGCGCGGACCGTTCAGGCACGCGATGGCGGCCTTCTGAATCGGGAAGAACATACCAAAGTCGATCTGGCCGCGCAGCTTGGCAAAGGCAGAGACCACGTCCTCGCGGCCGACCAAAAAGCCGATGCGCGCGCCGGTGACGTTAAACGACTTAGAGAGTGAGAAGAACTCCACGCCCACCTCGAGCGCGCCGGAATACTGCAAGAAGCTGCCGCCCGGCTCGCCGTCGAACACGATGTCGGAGTACGCGTTGTCATGAACGATCAACAGATCATGCTCGCGGGCAAAGGCGATAATCTCCTCGTAGACCTCGGGTGTGCCCACCGAGCCGACCGGGTTCGCGGGCAGCGACACGATCATATACTTGGCACGATCGGCCACCTCGGGATCGATACCCGCCACATAGGGCAGGTAATTATGCTCAGCAACCAGCGGATAGTATTCGAGCTTGGCATCGGCGATCTTGGCACCCGCCTCAAAGACCGGGTAGCACGGATCGGGAACCAGAATGGTGTCACCCGGATCGAGCAGGGCCAGGCCCAAATGGCCCACGCCCTCCTGCGTGCCGTTGCACGACTGCACCATAGACGGTGTAATGCCCGAAACGCCAAAGCGACGCTCATAGTAATCGCACACGGCTTGCTTGAGTTCGGGCAGGTCGCGCAGGGCATACTTCCACATCTCGGGATCTTGGGCTGCCTGCGTGAGCGCCTCGACCACGTGGTCGTACGGCTTAAAGTCGGGCGTGCCCACGCTCATGTTGTAAATGGTCTTGCCCTGAGCCTTCAGCGCGAGAAGCTTGTTGTTGAGCGAGGCGAAGACCTCCGCGCCAAAGCGGTCGAGACGCTGCGATGCCTGCATGGTGCCACCTTTCGATATAAAAAACGCGGCGCTCCGACAAGAGCGCCGCGCGATACGGGCCATCAGATTGCAAAAGTGTAACGCTTGCAACCCCCGTATTGGTTCAATTTAGCCAACCTTAGTCAACTGGATTGAGCGCGTCGATCTGCGCAAGCCACAGACGCGAGCTAGCGTCACTCGGCATACGCCAATCGCCGCGCGGGCTGAGCGTCACCGAACCCACCTTGGGACCATCGGGCAGGCAGCTGCGCTTAAACTGCTGGGCAAAGAAGCGACGGTAGAACGTACGTAGCCACGTGTGGACGGTCTTGGCGTCGTAGACGCCCTCGAAGCTCTTGAGCGCCATGCGGTAGATCTTGCCCGGCTCAAAGCCAAAACGCAGCAGGTAATAGAGGAAGTAGTCGTGCAGCTCGTACGGGCCCACCAAATCCTCGGTCTTCTGCGCAATCTCGCCGTCGCCCGTGGGCGGCAGAAGCTCGGGAGATACCGGCGTATCGAGGATGTCGAGCAAGACCTCGGCAATACTCCCGCCAAAGACATCAGCCGCATAGCGCACCAAGTGACGCACGAGCGTCTTGGGCACGCTCGCGTTGACGGCGTACATGCTCATGTGGTCGCCGTTATAGGTAGCCCAGCCGAGCGCCAGCTCCGACAGGTCGCCCGTGCCGATGACAAAACCGCCAGCCTGGTTGGCCAGATCCATCAGAATCTGCGTACGCTCGCGCGCCTGGCTGTTCTCGTAGGTCACGTCCTGCACGGTCTGATCGTGCTCAATGTCCTTAAAGTGCTGCTCCACGGCCGCGTGGATCGAAACCTCGCGGAAGCTCACGCCCAGGTCGCGGGCAAGCGACTCGGCATTGGACTTGGTGCGATGCGTCGTGCCAAAACCTGGCATGGAGACCGCCGTGATACCCGTGCGCGACAGCCCCAGTGCATCGAAGGCGCGAACTGTCACGAGCAGTGCCAGCGTGGAGTCCAAGCCACCCGAAAGGCCGATGACCGCAGCCTTGGTACCCGTATGGGCAAGGCGGGTCTTGAGGCCCGCAGTCTGCAGACCGAGGATCGTCTCGCAGCGCTCGGCCAAGTCGCCGTGGTCGGCCGGCACAAAGGGCGCGCGCGGGAAAACGCGGTCGATATCGCAGGCATCGCGCAGGACAGGTTCTTCGGCCAGCACGCCCTCAAACGAAAACTCAACGGCCGTGGCCTCCGGCGCATCGTCGGTGCGCGTCCACGTCGTCGAGCGACGGCGCTCGGCAACCAGGCGGTCAAGGTCAACGTCGGCGATGGCCATATCGCAGGTAAGCAGTTTGGTCGCGGCGAGCTTCGAACCGTTTTCGTAGACGAGGTTCTCGCCTGCAAAGACCATGTCGGTCGTGGACTCGCCCTCGCTCGCGTCCGCATAGGCATAGGCACAGTACAGGCGCGCGCTTTGATTAGAGATAAGGCTGCGGCGGTAATCTGCCTTACCGATAATCTCGTCCGAGGCCGACGGGTTGAGAATCACCGTCGCGCCGGCAAGCGCCATCTCGGTCGAAGGAGGCGCCGGCACCCACAGGTCCTCACAGACCTCAACGCCCAGCACCATATCCTCGGCACCTTCATCACAGCAGCGGTAGACAAGCCCCGAACCCAGCGGAACCGGACCCTGACCGGCAAACTCGACCCACACGGGATCTGCAGGCGCCGGAGCAAACCAGCGGCGCTCGTAGAACTCGCCATAGTTGGGCAGATGCTTCTTGGCCGTCAGGCCCAAAAGCTCGCCCGCGCAGCACACGGCGGCGCAGTTGTAGATATTCTCGGCAACCGCAACGGGAAGACCGACGGTAAAGACAATCGGCAGCTCGCGGGTTTCATCGAGAATATGTGCCAGTGCAGTCTCGCAAGCATGCAGCAATGTGCGGTTATGGAACAGATCGGCCGCGGTATAGCCAGTCAGATTAAGCTCGGGCAACACCAACGCACGAACGCCATGCCCGGCAGCTTCGCGAACAGCCGCCAGCGCAACCTCGGCATTGCCCTCGACATCGGCAACGCGAATCCGCGGCGACGCCGCCGCCACACGCAAAAAGCCATCGTTCTTATTAGCCGAAACGCAGCATTGCCTTGTTGATCTGGACACTGGAGGCCCCTTCTACCCTGAGATTCAGTCTAACGGACGTTCACATATCTCTAACTAGCCAAAGCAACCTCCCAGTTTACTGAGAGGCCAACCTGTGCTAAGAGCATGTATTTCAATAATATCTTTAATTAAAAAGGAGAAATCGATAATCGACTTCTCCTTTAAGCGAGGCGAGTAAATTTCGAAACTAATGGCAGAATTTATCCATGTAGTCCTCAAAGTCGAACACTTCTACCACGACGCCCTCTTCCTGAAACTCTTTCAGTTGCTCCAAGAGATCTTTGTTAATAACGTCCATGCAGAAACCTCCTCTATCTAATCAATTGTAGTATATCTGCTTTCATGCAATTATCAACCAACTTGTTTAGTTGCTCCTCGTTTGCCGATAGTCCCTCTTTTTTCAAAATGTCGCGCACCTCGTTCTTAGTAATCGGCTTTTCAAACAACGAAAGCAAAGCGAACGAAAAATCATTAACCGCACACATTCTATGGGTGGCACAACTCAGCAGTACTCTTAACCCCTCTTTTGAGCGTCCGACTTCTTTCACAAACGAACTTTTAACCAATTGAAAACCATTATCGTGCATTACATAATCGGCATCGATATTTGTATTCAGCAATCCATAATGCAACAGTTCTTCTATCGCCCTTGTCAGCTCGAGGTCGCCCTGATCAAGGATAAGAGAAATGCTACAATCGGCCTCCAATAAACGGGCCAACTTAAGGTATACCAACTGGGAAACAGCATAGACATGATGGTATTCAGAATTATAGAAGTAGGCAAATGGCTCAACGAGCACGACAGAGGTCTTGGAATCCAGCCAGATTCGATCAGCTGGATTTAGACTAGTTAGCCGTCGCTTTACTTTGGTCAAATGTCCCTTATACCTGACAGCGTGAATAGAATCTAGGATCCAGGTCACCTCTGAAATATGAAGCCGCTGGGGCAAGTCAATTGTGTCGCTACCGTTTATGACCTCTTGCATATAAAAATCAATATGATGCTCATCAGATAAGGATTTTGCTTCATTTAAAGTTAAACCAGTGCCTGAAACATAATCCACTTCGAGGCGCAAATCCTCATATTGGGACTTCGGCATTACAGAGACACCATACTTATCGGGATGATTCCAAACATCCGACCCCATAACGAGACCAAAATTCGTAAATCCTCTCGTGGAATATGGAACACCACATACCTGTTTTGAATAATTCAAAACATTCTCTGTATAAGCTAAGGTGTTCAGAGCCTCTTCTTTAGTTTCGGTCGGAAAGCCAATCATAAAGAATAGATGAACAGGAATACCCGCATTGAGACAATCATGGATATTGCGATCAATCCAATCAACTCTCGTGTTCTTCTTCATTAGATCAAGAACTCTTTGGTTGTATGACTCGAGGCCAAACTGAATCTGCCTACATCCACTTTGGTATATCTTGTTGAAAACGTCTGTACTTAGGGTTGGAGAGAACCTCGTTTCTCCATGCCAGAAAAACGTTTTTCCCGATGCGTTTATTTCATCCGTGTTAGCGCCGGAATAATTTAGCCAAATATAGTCGGCCGAGATTGACCAATCCCG
>URBA01000129.1 GCA_900545905.1 uncultured Collinsella sp. | reverse complement strand
TGTGGCGCCCATAAAGATCGTCACGAGTGCATCGGCAAGGGATACCTTGGCAGCGAGGAATTTGGTGGCGGTATGCAGGTTATGCAGAATATTGTATCGAATGGTCGCTTGCGCGCATTGCCATTCATTTTGGAGACACCGAACGAACTTGCAGGTTATGCGGCTGAAATCAAACTGTTAAGGTCATTGCAGCAGTAATGGCTGCCATAAAGTGGGACGCTCCATTCACGTTATGGGTTTGTTTCAATCAGTTTTCTAATTGCAGATTCTTCCAAGCGGGTGCATAATAACCCTCAGTTTTTGCAGACCTCTGAATCACGTGGGGTCATTGGAAGGAGACTGATTATGAAGCTGAAGAAGCTTGGCGCATTTGCCGCCACGGGTGCTATGGCGCTCGCCCTTGCTCTGACGGGCTGCGGTTCGTCCAACGCCACCTCTGGTTCTGATGCCGGTTCCAGCAGTTCTGACGACGCTAAGGTCGAGAAGGTCGACGGCTCCAAGGAGTACGCGCTCGTCAAGGACGGCACGCTGACCGTCGGCACCTCTGCCGAGTACGCTCCGTTTGAGTACAAAGATGACAACGGCGATTATCAGGGCTTTGACCTTGAGCTCATCAAGGCTATCGGCGACAAGCTGGGCCTGGATGTCGAGTATGTCAACAATGACTTTGACACGCTGGTTCCGGGCGTCGCTTCGGGCGCCAAGTATGACGTTTCCATCGCGGCTATCACCGACACGCCCGAGCGTGAGAAGGAAGTCACTTTCTCTGATTCCTACTACATGGACGATCAGGCTATCGTGACCAAGGTCGATAACACCGACATCACGGCCGACAACTACAGCGAGAAGCTCAACAACGCCGACGCTACCATCATCGTCCAGTCTGGCTCGACCGCCGAGGCCTTTGCCCAGGAGAACTTCCCCAAGGCCAAGATCGTCCCCTACAAGGACGCCACCGAGTGCTTCAGTGCCCTGCAGTCCGATAAGGGCGACGCCGTAGTCACCAACCGCTCCGTTGCCAGCCAGTTGACCGCCGAGCAGTTCAACACCTGCCAGACCATCAAGCAGATCAGCACCGGCGAGGAGTACGCCATCGCCATCAACCAGGGCAACACCAAGCTCAAGGACGACATCAACCAGGCCATCAAGGACCTGACCGACGACGGTACCGTCGACGCCCTCATGGCTAAGTACAATATCAAGTAAAATAACTACTTGATTGCGCGCGGGCCCTTTTCGTTTTGGCGGAAAGGGCCTTCGCGCTTCTCTTGACGGAGAGCGTTTCCGTCTCGTTTTGCCGGCAACTTCTACGATAGGAGCCACCTTGTCTCGACTGAACAAAGGGGCCGCGGAGCAGCGTTTTCCACTGCCCTCGATGCTCCAAAAGCTGGCCTGTGCCCTGGCTGTGGCGCTCGCCCTGGTATGCGCGGGGGCCTGCGTGCCCACGACCGCCCAGGCGCTTGAGACCGCAAAGATTACCGCCCGACCCAACACCGGTTCGGGCAGCGATGTGGTCGGCGGCACCGAGACGCGCATCACTTGGGAAGTTCAGGCCGATGCCGACGAGGAGCTGAGCGGTCTTTCGCTGACGTTTGTCGACGGTACGACGTTTGGTACCGATGACACTCGATTGACGATGCTCTCGGGCGAGGACCTCATGGATCGTACGCCCATGAAGCCCACGTGCAAGGCTGACGGCCAGACGCTCAAGATTGACTTTGGTGAGACGGCGCCTGCCGGCGGCTATTTCCGCGTCGAGGTCTACGGCGTGACCTTCCCCGTCGAGGGCGGCGATGAGGCCTTTAGCGGCACCTGCACTTTGGCCGATGGCTCGACCAAGAAGATCTCCAAGATTCCTTCCGTCGAGATTAAGGGCGTGACGGCATTCGATAACTTCCTGGCCGACCTTAAGGAGCAGCCGTGGGTCGAGGCGTGGAACTCCAATATGTTCCTGCGCCTGTTCCTGAACCCGGTCATTTTGGTCCAGAGCCTGCCGATCGTCTTCAAGGGCTTCCTCATGTCGCTTTCGATCGTGCTTGTGGCGTTTCCGCTGGCAATTCCCTTCGGTTTCGCCCTGTCGCTCATGCGCATCTCCAAGTCGCGCATCCTGCGCTGCCTCGCCGGCATCTACGTGAATATCATCCGTGGTACGCCGGCGTTCCTGCAGATCTATATCGCGTTCTTCGGTCTGCCGTTGGCCGGCGTCAAGGTTGATGACTACGTGCTCGGCGTCATCGTCATGGCCATGAATTCGTCTGCCTATCTGTGTGAGATCTTCCGCGCCGGTATTCAATCGATCCCCAAGGGCCAAAACGAGGCTGCTCGCTCTCTGGGCATGAATGCCTTCCAGACGCTGCTCTACGTTATGATTCCGCAGACGTTCCGCAATGTTTTGCCTACGCTGACCAGCGAGTTTATCTTGCTTTACAAGGATACGTCGCTGCTTGCCGCCGTGGGTGTGGTCGAAATCGTCATGAACGCCCGTACCATCGTGGCCACGACGGGCTCCATTACACCGTACGTGGTTGCCGCCCTGTTCTATCTGGTCATCACCCTGCCGCTCGCTCGCTTGGTGAGCGGTCTTGAGGCGAGGCTTTTGGGTACGACCGAGACCAAGAAGAAGCGTCCCGCCAAGAGCGCCGGACAGGTTGTCGCGACGCCTGCCGATCACATCGCCGGTCTGTAAGGAGGTCCTATCATGAGCGAAACCAATAACTCGAACGAGGTCGTCGTCAGCATCAAGAACCTCCAGAAGGCCTTTGGCGACAACGTGGTCCTGCGCGATATCGATCTGGATGTGCATAAGGGCGAGGTCGTCGTAGTTCTGGGTCCTTCGGGCTCGGGCAAGTCGACGATGCTTCGCTGCATCAATCGTCTGGAGCATCCTACGAGTGGTTCGATTGTCGTCGAGGGCGTGGATGTGTGCGCCAAGGGCGTTGACCTCAATAAGGTGCGTACGCACTTGGGCATGGTGTTTCAGCAGTTCAACCTGTTCCCGCACCTGTCGGTCAAAAAGAACGTCATGCTTGCGCAGCAAAAGGTGCTCAAGCGCAGCAAGGAAGAGGCCGAGAAGATCGCCGTCGAGGAGCTGACCAAGGTCGGTCTTGCCGAGCGTATCGACTTTATGCCGAGCCAGCTCTCGGGCGGCCAGCAGCAGCGCGTTGCCATCGCCCGCGCCCTGTCGATGAGCCCTCACGTTATGCTCTTTGACGAGGCCACGTCGGCGCTCGATCCCGAGCTGGTTCGCGACGTTCTGGGTGTCATGCGCGACCTGGCACGCGATGGCATGACCATGATCGTCGTGACGCACGAGATGGGCTTTGCCCGCGATGTCGCCGACTGCGTCGTCTTTATGGACGGCGGCGTCATTGTGGAAGAGGGTACGCCGAGCGAGGTCTTCGACCACCCCAAGAGCGAGCGCACCAAGGCGTTCTTGGGCAATATCTCGTAGCCGGTTGATGTAACTGCCGTTATAAAAGAGCGGGGGCTGGACTTGAATCCAGCCCCCGCTCTTTTGTAGGGATAAGGATACGCTTTGATGCAGACTCTTTTGGAGGTCCTGGGTTCGTTACGCGAGCTCGGCTCCGAGGGCCTTGCAAGCGGTCTCGCCCTCATCGTCGGGCGCATCGTAGCAAATGACGGAATCGACGACATTGACGCCCGCCTCGTCGGCATCGGCCTTCCAGTTGTCCATCCACTCGCCCTCGGCCCACGAATAAGAGCCAAAGAGGACGACCTTCTTATCGCCGAGGGTCTCCTTGACCTCGTCCCACATAGGCTGAAACTCGTCATACTCAAGCTCCTCGGAGCCCATGGCGGGGCAGCCGAAGGCAATGGCGTCATAGTTGGCGGCCTTGTCTGCGGAGAAGTCGGCGCAGGAGATGACCTCTGCCTCGGCGCCGGCACCGGTTGCACCCTCGGCAACGAAGTTTGCCATGGCCTCGGTGTTGCCTGTACCGCTCCAGTAGACGACTGCGATCTTGCTCATGTTGAGTCCTTTCGGTTGTGCGGCGTAGCGTCGCGGTTTGTACGTTCTATCGGGTCGCCTGGGCAAGTTGTGCCAGGCTGTAGCCCTGCTGATAGATAAAAGTGAAGTATTGGGTGCAGGCACGGTAGGCATCAAACGTCGCAAGCGCCTGCTCGACATTTGCGTAGACCTTCCAGGCCCCAAAGACCTTGTAGTTCTCGCCGCGCTGGACGATAAACTCGTGCACGTCGTCGTAGGGATATCCCAGGAAGTAACCTATTTCGTGCGGAAACTCGCAGGTGCAGTCTTTGCTGCAGTTGGCTTGATGGTCCAATGCGCATCGGGTTTGGCCGCATGCGCATTCCGCGGCGTTATTGCTCGCGAGCGTGATGCGTGATGCCAAATGCACAAGGCATGTCGAAAGGTCTCTCGTGTCGTAGCCTTCCGAGGTGAGCGCCGTTTGGGCGCGAGGGTCTGCGAAATAGGTGGTGAGGCTTTTGGCTCGGTACACGTACACGAGCGCTCCGCAAGGCCGCCAGACCAAAACACTCAGGTGGATGCCGAGCGGGTCAAGCTCGCGATTGCACTGGGCGATAACGTTGAGCAGGCGTGCTCGGCGATCTGTGATTGGCGCGGTCGCGCCCGAACCATCCTGATGGGCGTAGACGCCGGGATAGGTAAAGAGCGATGCCGGCTTGATGCCCGCGAGCGTGGGGGAGCAGTTGCGCACGACTGCTGCCTGAAACGTTGGGATGTCTATGGTTCGAGTCACGGCGCTCCTTATGAATCTAAACTGTTAGCCTAGGAAAACTTATACACGAAAGTAAGCCTCGGTCAACAAAAAAGTTTGAAGAGGGAAACTAATTGACCGAACGGACATGATTTTGGGTTAAGATGGGGACACCCCATGGGGGTATCTAGATAGTGCTACTTGA
>URBA01000128.1 GCA_900545905.1 uncultured Collinsella sp. | reverse complement strand
CCTTTCCAACTAGTGCCCCGAGCTGGGTGACCTGCTGCTGAAGCTGAAGGCGGAGGGGAGGTAGGGGCGTTAGCTGTCTGCATGGCGCGTGCCTGTCGCGCATCGCTACTCTTCCTGCTGCTTGGCAGGTAAGATGTAGACGTTCTCGGCGTCCACGGCAATCTGCGTGGGACGGTTGTAGAGGATGTCGATCTCCTTTACGCTCTGCTTGAACGGCGTGACGTCGGGCGTCTTTGCCTGATGGAGCTTTTCGAGGAGTTTCTCGGATTGCTTGTCGTTGAACTTTCCGATGCTCTCTCCTGCGCCTTCGAGCGCCTCGTCGATGAGTGTATGGTCGCCCACGGGGGTCTTTGCGATGGCGTGACCGAGCAATTTGCCCGCGGACGCGATACCGCCCAGCAGTGCCGCATCGACGGTGTCGACAGCCCCCGCTTCGAGTGCGTTGTAGCAGTCGGTGTAGAGCTCGCGGTACGCGATCGAATCAGCCTCGATCTTCGCAGTGGCGTCCGCGAGCTTTGCGGGCTCGAAGTTCTGGGCGAGCATGGGTTCGAGGAACAGCGAGAACGCGTGGATGTAGGTGGCGAGCTGGCAGTCTTTGAGGTAGTCGAGCACCTTGTCGAGGCGTCTGCCCAAGCCGTCTCGCACCTCGATGAACCCTTTCTTTTTCAGATCCGTCTGTGCCTGCGAGCGGAAGAGTTCCATGTCCTGCGCGGACGACTGCTTGATGTCGAGCACCTTCATATGGGCGTTTGCCATGTAGGTGGCGTTGCCGTAGTTGAGGCCGTAACCGTTGAGGATGTCTGCGAGCGTCTTGAGGTTGCCACGCATGTTGGCCTTGTCGCGCTGACGCATGTACTCGAACATTTCGTCGACGGACTCCTGGATGGAGTCGAGCTTTTGGTTTATCTGCGCGATTGCGGCTGCCATGAATAGCGATGTTGGATCGTAAGGCACCTGCGTGACGCTCGTGGCGATGTCGCCCTCGACTACGTGGAAGCGCGCCTGCCCAAGGCCCTTGGCGGCGTCGCGGTAGCCCCCTGTGAGACCGCTGCCGTCCTTGAACGAGTTGAGTTTCGACGGATCGAGCGGGTTACCATATTTGTCAGTCGCCTGGAGCAGCGTGGGCACGCTCACCGTGTTGGTGACGGTGCGAAACATCGAGGGGAGCGAGGCGAACGCCACGCCGAGTTGGGGAATTCGCTCGAGCGGTAGCTTGATGGCGCCGGAGACGTCCACCCGCTTCTGAGTGAGCGCGAGGTGGATTTTGGTCGATGCGAGCTGTTTTGCCACGAGCTCCTCTCGGCCGTCGTTCGCCGAGGGTTTGGTCTCGTTGTCTGCCATAGCGCGCTCCTTGCTTACGTTGATAGTCGTGGGCATTATCTCATCGCCTGGTGGCTTGCTAGAGCGGGGTAGAGGCCGAGCGTCTGGCGAAACTCGTTAACTGATTGCATTTCAGCGGATTGGGTTGATTATAAGAGAAGGACGGCTATCCATCTGCCCTTCCCAGTTGAGTTCGCTTTGAGCTACTGTTCGTGCCTATGCTGCTTGGGCTCAAGCCTTCTCGCTGCCGTGAAGCAGGCCGTGGCCGCCATGGCCAATGCGATGCTGGCCATCCAAGTGGAGTCGCCGGTTGCAGCGAGCTTTGGTTCATCGGCTGTCGTGCGTCCCGACTTTTTTGTAGCCGCCTCGTCGGCGTCCTTTTCAGGAGTGGCAGGATCACTTTTGTTGTCGCCGGGTGAATCTACGTCGGTCTTTCCGCCCGCCTGCTCCCCTTGGGCCTTCCCCTCCACGGTGAAGGACGCATCGGTCGCCGTCCCGTCCTTCCAGACGGCCGTGACGGTGTGTCCGCCGCCGGCGAGCGTGTCCAGGTAGGACGGCCTGAGCTCGATAATCGTGCTGCCCCTGGTTGCGGTGTAGTTCTCGGCGGAGACCTCAGTTCCGTCCATGAGGAGACGCGTGAACTCATCGAGAGGACCGCTGAAGCGGAAGGTCAGACTGGCCTCGCCGTCCTTTGCATACGCCTGCCCGTCGCCCTTGGTGGCGGCATACAGCGGAGCGGTCACGTCGAAGGTGACGTCCCCCGCGTCGTCGACATCAAAGGTCTGAACGCCGGTCTTGCCGTTACGCTCGGCGTAGGCGGAGCTGTAGACGAAGGTCTCGTGGCCCGTCTTGTCGAGGACCGCGAGGGCTTGGATTTCAAACGAGCCCATCGAGAGCGACGTGGGGAACTCGATTTCGATATAGCCCCTTGCCGCATCGTAGCTGCAGCTCAACGTTTTGCGGGTCTTTAAAGAGTTCGGGTCCTCGACATAGCCGGGGTCGCCGAGGATCGGGGAGACAGACTTTACGCCGTCCGCGTCGCCTACATTGCAATAGATACGGAGGATCCCGCCGACGGGGACCCTCTTCGCGGAGATGGAAACGTTCGAGACCGTGGGCGGGTTCCGGTCGATCGCGCTGCCGGTCACCTCGAAGCACAGCTCGCTCGGGTCGCCAACCGAGAAAATCGCGCCCGAAATGCCGTTGGCCCTGGCGTAGGAACTCTCGTACACATCGGTCTCGAACCCTAGGCCATCGGTGACCGAAAGGCCGATCAGCCTGTGCCTTCCGATCCTATTGCTGTCGAATGTGAGGTCAAACCCGTCGATAGACGAGCCTCCGTGATAATAGGCTGACGAAACAGAGCAGCCGTCGTCCGAATTCTCCCAGCCCTGCCGCAGTATGGGGGAAACGGAGCGAACGCCGTCGGCATCGGAGACGGTCCAAGAGATGTGGAAGTCGGCACCGGTTGCGACCTCCCTGCTCGAGAGCGACACGGAGGACACGGTCGGCGGGTTTTGGTCCTCGGGTCCCTCGGTCACCTCATACTCGAGGGGGTCGGTGGTGAAGGTCGGACAGTCGAGCCCCTTCTCCTCGGCATACGTCGTGTCGTAGACATCGGTAACCCATCCAAGACTATCGGTCACGCCGAGGCCGATGATCCGGTACCTGCAGGGCCGGTCGCTCGGGGAGGTGGAGATATCGAAGCCCGCGGTCGTGTTGCCGGTCGACGAGAAGGCGAGACGGGAACTGATTCCATGGTCTCCGGTATCGTTTTCGACAACGACTTCGACTATGGGCGTGACGGACCGTACCCCGTCAGGGTCATCGACGCTATAGCCGACATGCAGCGTGGAGCCGGCCGTGACTGTCGTCGCGGATATCGTCACGTTGGAGATGCTGGGCGGGTTCGGGTCCGACGCGGCCAGGGCGGTTGAGGGCAAAGCAAGCGCTACGGTGGCGGACAGCGAGGCGAGCAGGCTAAGCGCGAAGCGCCTGGAGAATTTCAAGGAGGTCATTGGTGGTGCCGATCTTCCATAATTGTTGCAGCGATACCAGTATATCTTTGGCCCATGCTAGCCAGATGTTCTTTCCGCGAACGGCTCGTTAGTTTAGAGACGGCATATGGACGCCTGTCTCGTCCAAGTTTCTCGTAAGGGCGATTGTGAGGGCATGAAGAGACTTTCTCGGAACAATCAATTGGGGATATCAAAGAAATGCCGGACGCCGCCCGATTGCTCAATGCCTTTGAGGTGAAGTGCGGCGCATCGGCTACGTTTTTGAGATCATTTATCGAGCGATACGTCATTCCAGCTGAGGCCACCGTCATGAGGCTTCTGTTCCTACACCCCCCCGCAATCCCGCGAGCCGCACTTAGCAGCTCGTACTCCCTCTGACTCCACTGACGCAGCTCGGCTGTGCGTACGGCGTTGCGGCACAGGTCCAGGAACACCTCGGTGCCCTCGCAGAAACACTTGCGGGCAAAGTCACCCGAGCCGCTTGCGACGCACGCGCCGTCGGCGAAGAGCTTCCAGCTAGACGGCTCGCGCGAATCGTCTCCAAGCAGCTTGATCTGCAGCACATGCGGATTGCCGGCAGCACAGAGCTCTTCCTCGAGCTTCTGTACCGTAAAGCGCATCTGGTGGGAGAGGCTGCTCTTGACCATGGCCGAGGCGTAGCCATTTGGCTTATCCAGAAGATGCATGTGATTCGGTTTGACGACCAGGTTGTGGAAGCTGCGCTCGCTGCGCACAGAGAAATTGTCCATACGGACTTCTTTCATCGATGTTGGCAGGGCCACCGTGCCTCTTGGCCGGTTGGCGTCGGGATCGTGGAGCCAACTCTCTACCCCGACTCTGGATAAAACGCGCCCGCTTCTTGCGGGCAAGAGGAAGTCTATCAACGTGTACGGACGGAAATCAAGCGCCGTCTGCGAAATGACGCGCGGATGGCGTTGGTTTCCCAAGTGATTATTCGGCTTTCATCCGGAAAAGTGTCGAAATCAGCCGTGTAAAAGTACGGAAAAGTGTCGAAATAGGCACCTTAAAACTTCGGAAAAGTGTAGCTGGATGACAAAACAGCACTTAGAAGCCGGTGCTGGATGCGGGATCCTGCGGCCGCCTTCAGCCCTCGCTACTCGTCGTCCCCGTCGTTGGGGTCGCCCTTGAGGGTGTTGATGTCCAGGTACTGGTTATCGTCCTCTTTTTGCTGGGTTTCCGACTCCGCTTGGGTGGGGCCGCGGAACAGCTGGAATCCCTCAAACGCAATGACACCGAGCAGGGCAATGACAATGGCGATAAAGGCAACCTTGACTGCCTGCGGAAATTCCGAGAAACGCAGTGCCTTTTCCTTGGCGTAATAATCGGCGAAGCGCTCTTCGCCCGTGCTTTTGGTATACGCCGGTGCGGACGCGGCCTCCGGGTCATATTCCGGTGTAGGCGTGGCAGCGTACGGATCGTTGAGATAATCGCTCGATGCGGTGCCATAGTCCTCGGTCTCGATGCGACCGTTGCCAGCATAGTCATCGGAATAATCGGAATATGTCGCACCGCCCTCATAGCTGTCTCTTATACACATCTCCGAGCCCACGAGACTACGCTGCATCTC
>URBA01000127.1 GCA_900545905.1 uncultured Collinsella sp. | reverse complement strand
CGAGATGCAGCGTAGTCTCGTGGGCTCGGAGATGTGTATAAGAGACAGGGCCAGGGTTGTTTGAACCAAAAAGGGGAAGTTGCGGTGGAATAGTTCCTGTTTGGCCGTCTTGAGGGGTTAAACGGGAACGATTTCACCGCAACTTATCGATGGCGTGTTTGGTTGGTGCCAGTTGATTGCTTGGGCGTTGGGGAGGGTCTGCTCCGTTATAATCGCCTAGAACATTAATTGGAAACGGGACGGGAGCCATACATGCGCCAGGGTTTCGACAACGCGAAGTATATCGAGCTGCAGGCTGCTCACATTAAGGAGCGCATCTCGCAGTTTGGCGGCAAGCTCTATTTGGAGTTTGGCGGTAAGCTGTTCGATGACTATCATGCGAGCCGCGTGCTACCGGGTTTTGAACCGGACAGCAAGTTCCGCATGCTCAAGAGCATCGCCGACGATGTCGAGGTTATCATCGCGATCAACGCGAACCACATCGAGAAGAACAAGGCTCGCGGTGACCTTGGCATTACCTATGACGAGGATGTGCTGCGCCTGGTTGACTTGTTCCGCGGCAACGGCTTTGCCGTCGCGGCTGTGGTCATCACCCAGTACGCCGGCCAGCCTGCTGCCGATGTGTTCCGCAACCGCCTGAACGCGCTCGGCATTCCTGCCAAGCTGCACTATCCCATCGAGGGCTACCCGCACGATGTCGATCTGATCGTGTCCGATGATGGCTACGGCAAGAACGAGTTTGTCGAGACCACCCGACCGCTCGTCGTGGTCACTGCCCCCGGTCCTGGCTCGGGCAAGCTTGCCACCTGCCTGTCTCAGCTCTATCACGAGCACAAGCATGGCACGGCCGCCGGCTATGCCAAATTCGAGACCTTCCCGGTTTGGAATCTGCCCCTTACGCATCCGGTCAACATTGCCTACGAGGCCGCCACGGCAGACCTCGATGACGCCAACATCATCGACTCCTTCCACCTTGAGGCCTACAACAAGACCACGGTCAACTACAACCGTGACGTCGAGGCTTTCCCGGTGGTCCGTGCCCTGATGGAAAAGATCCTGGGCAAGAGCCCCTACCAGAGCCCCACCGACATGGGCGTCAACATGGTCGGTTTTGCCATCACCGATGACGATGCCTGCCGCGACGCTTCCAAGATGGAGATCGTCCGCCGCTACTTTACCGCGGTCGAAAATGTGCGCCGTACCGGCGTGGGCGATGAGCAAGTCGACCGTCTCAAGATTATTATGAAGAAAGCCGGCATCGATAAGAACTACTCACCGGCGCGCTCGGCGGCCCTCACCAGGGAGCAGCTGACGGGCGGTCCCGTGGGTGCCATGGTCATGCCCGATGGCTCCGTGGTGACCGGTAAGACCTCCACGCGCCTGGGCGCCGCAAGTTCGCTCATTATGAACGCCCTCAAGCATGTCTCGGGCGTCGACCTTGAGCTCGAGGTCATTAGCGATGAGGCGATCGAGCCCATCAGCAAGCTCAAGACGCATTTCCTGGGCAGCAAAAACCCGCGCCTCCACACCGACGAGACGCTTATGGCGCTCTCGATCACCTCGGCAACGAGCGAGACGGCGGCCCGCGTCCTTTCGGGCCTGGAGCAGCTGCGTGGCTGCGATGCCTTCTTTAGCGTGATCATCTCGCCGACGGACGAGACGGTACTGCGCAAACTGGGTATCAACGTGTGCTGCGAGCCCAAGTTTGAGCGCCGCGGTTTCTTCCATCGCTAAGTTTGAAGCACCGCGGTAATTGCATTGCATTTTGGCCGTATCGGGTTAGCGCCCGGTACGGCTTTTTGATCAATAAAGCGCCTATTTCGGCGAAAAATAGCCGTTTACCTGCCTAGAAACAATTTGAGCGGTATACAATAACCGTAACTGTTTCATCCTTAGCGGGATGCCGCATGATGGATATTACCTGCCATCGTGAGGTGTGTCGGTCGCGCACGGCGCGTTAGATGCTCGTGCTCGGTTTGAGGAGGCTGCTATGGCGGGCAAGGGTCGTGCGAGTGTCAACGATATGAAGCGTGTCGAGGTGCTGGTGTTGATGGAGATCGGCCAGCAAACCGAAGACAATGGCGGGCCGTATGGTTTCTCGCGCAAAACGCTTGCCGAGCGCGTGGGGGTTTCGCCGTATCGTGCCCGCGCCGCAATCGATCGCTTGGATTCCGAAGGCATGATTGATGTCGTCTCGCGTTATAGCGACGACGGCGGTCAGCTTGCAAATGGCATTTGCCTCACCGAACGTGGCGAGTGGTATCTTGAGGGCGTCCGTACCGGCATGCTCGTTCAAGAAATGCTTGAGGACGAGGCTGCTGATCGATAGCAGCATGTAACCCTTGCCATAGCGACGCCGCCTGGGAAACTGGGCGGCGTTTTGTTTCAAGATTGAGAAATGCAATCGCATGCGAGAAAAATTGCGAACGGTCCGCGGCGCGAGTATTACAATGAAGACCCGTAAGATGTGGATAAACAACTTCTACGGGAAGCGCAGGTAACTCAATATGACCAAGCATGTGTTCGTAACCGGTGGCGTGGTTTCGTCCCTGGGCAAGGGTATCACCGCGGCCTCGCTGGGCCGTCTGCTCAAGTCGCGTGGCTACAAAGTAACGATGCAGAAAGCCGACCCGTATCTGAACGTCGACCCCGGTACCATGAGCCCCTTCCAGCATGGTGAGGTCTTCGTTACCGAGGATGGTTACGAGTCCGACCTGGACTTGGGTCATTACGAGCGCTTTATTGATGAGAACCTGACCCGCGATTCCAACTTTACGACCGGTGCCATCTACAAAAGCCTAATCGCCCGCGAGCGTCGCGGCGACTTTTTGGGCGGTACCGTGCAGGTGATTCCTCACGTCACCAATGCCATTAAGGACAAGTTCCGCCGCATCGAGGAGCAGACCGGCTCCGATGTGGTCATCACCGAGCTGGGCGGCACGATCGGCGACATCGAGTCGCAGCCGTTTGTTGAGGCCATCCGCCAGTACCGCAAGGAGGCCGGCCCCGAGAACGTCTGCTACATCCACGTGTCGCTCGTTCCCTATATCGCCGCCGCCCACGAGGTCAAGACCAAGCCGACGCAGCACTCCGTCAAGGAGCTCCGCAGCTTTGGTATCCAGCCCGATATTATCGTTCTGCGCTCCGACCACCATATCGACGATGCCATCCGCGGCAAGATCGCAAGCTTCTGCGACGTCGACACCGACTGTGTCTTTACCAACGAGGACTGCGCGAGCATCTACGATGTTCCGCAGCTGCTCGCCGAGCAGGACTTTGACCTGCGCATTTGCGAGCGTCTGGGTCTGGACCCGCGTGAGCGCGACATGAGCGAGTGGAACGAGTTCCTGCGCAAACAGAATCACGCCAACCATCACGCCGACAAGGTGAAGATTGCCGTCGTGGGTAAGTACACGCAGCTGCCCGATGCGTACCTGTCGGTTATCGAGGCCCTGCACCATGCGGGCGTCTTCTACGATCGCCATGTGGACGTCCAGCTGGTCGACGGCGAGAGCCTCGACGAGCAGAATGTCTCCGAGGTTTTGGGCGACGCCTCGGGCATCCTGGTCCCCGGCGGCTTTGGCAAGCGCGCCCTGGAGGGCAAGATCCTCGCGGCCGAGTTTGCCCGCGAGCACAAGATTCCGTATCTGGGCATTTGCCTGGGTATGCAGGTGGCCGTGTGCGAGTTCGCCCGCAACGTCGTCGGCCTTGCCGGCGCCAGCTCCTCCGAGTTCGATCCGGACGGTCCGTATAGCGTCATCGATCTGATGAGCTCGCAGGAGGACGTGACCGAGAAGGGCGGCACCATGCGCCTGGGCGCCTATCCGTGCAAGCTCGCCGCCGATACCCTCGCTCGCGAGGCCTATGGCGAGGAGCTCGTCTACGAGCGTCACCGTCACCGTTTTGAGTTCAACAACGCCTTCCGTGACCAGCTCGAGGACGCCGGTCTGGTAATCTCGGGTCTTTCACCCGACGAGCGTCTGGTCGAGATGGTCGAGCTGCCGCGCGACGTGCATCCGTGGTATGTGGCAACCCAGGCTCATCCCGAGTTCAAGAGCCGCCCGACCAACCCGCAGCCGCTGTTCCGCGAGTTCGTGCGCGCTTCGATCGGCCAGCACGAGGGTGTCGACCGTCTGCAGGTGACGCCCATGAACCTCGCTACGGACTAAGGGTGCCGGCGAACATAGAACATACCGAAGCTACTCCCTCGTCGCTCGCCGTGGCGGCGGGGGAGTATCTCGATTACCTCGCGGTCGAGCGGGGTTTGGCGCGCAACACGATTGCGGCCTATCGTCGTGACCTGACAACGTACTGCGCCTATCTGGAGCGGGCGGGTATTGTGTCTTTTGAAGAGGTGACTCGTCAGGTCGTGGAGGGCTTTGTCGCCGACCGTCGCGATGGGGGCTATTCCGATGCCTCGGTGGAGCGCGCGCTTGCGGCCGTGAAGGGCCTGCATGCCTTTTTGGTGCGCGATGGGGCCGTGGCCCAAAACCCGACGGCGGCGTTGCGCCTGCCCAAAAAGGCAGATCGCCTGCCGGAATACCTTTCGGTGGAGGATGTCTCGGCACTGCTCGATCAAGACTTTCCCGAGGGCGAGATGGGGCTGCGCGATCATGCCATCTTGGAAGTGCTTTACGGTTGCGGCTTGCGCGTGAGTGAGCTGGTTGGGCTCGATGTGGGCGATATCCATATCGATGACGGGTTTGTCCTGGTGCGCGGTAAGGGCTCCAAGGAGCGTCTGGCCCCGTTGGTGGGAAGCGCGGCTCGCGCCCTGACACACTATATAGGTGACGGGCGCACTCTCCTGGCCGCCCATGCTCACGGGACGGAGACCTCGGCGGTCTTTTTAAATAAGAACGGACGTCGCCTGTCGCGCCAGGGCGTGCATGCGATATGCGAGCGGTACGGGCGCCAGGTGGGGCTGGTGGGGCTCCACCCCCACAC
>URBA01000126.1 GCA_900545905.1 uncultured Collinsella sp. | reverse complement strand
ACGGCATGACCGACACCATGGGCCGTATGCACTCCGACGCCCAGTTCGCCGGTTCTTCCTCCGTGCCTGCGCACGTCGACATGATGGGTCTCATCGGCATGGGCAACAACCCCATGGTCGGTGCCACCGTCGCCTGCGCTGTCGCCGTCGAGGAGGCCCTCAAGGCCTAATCGCGCCCGTGCGATGCTCATATAGCTGAGCTTTGGAGCCGCTACCCACCCGGGTAGCGGCTCTTTTTGTTTGCCCCGTCCCAAATTGGTTACTCTTATTAGAAGGTCCGATATATCAGTTGCGGTGAAATACGGACTGAATTGCATCCATACAGGCCAAAACAGTCCGTATTCCACCGCAACTTACCAAATTAGCCGACCGAAGTGACCGAGTCCACCTGACGCCCACCTGCCATATTTGCCCTTTACCGATTTGCCGAGTCTTTGCGGCCCCATTGCCGATCACCCGTGCGACAATGCGCCGGACGAGAAAGGAATCCGATGGAATCGACTGATGTACTGGTAATTGGAGCTGGCATTGCGGGCCTTTGCGCCGCCATCGAAGCGGCGCGCACGGGTGCAACCGTCGCTGTGGCAAGCGCCGGCAAGACCATGAGTGGATCGAGCTTCTTCCCGGGTACCTGGGGCCTCGGCCTCATCGGTCCCGTCGACGAAGACGACGAGCAGGACCTCATCGACACCATCCAGACCGTCGGCGGCGGCGTTGCCGACCCCGAACTCGTCCAAACGTTCGTCCACGGCATTCGCCAAGCGATTGACTGGCTCGAGCAAGACCTGGGCGTTGAGCTCCAGCGTCCGCAAAGCGCCAAGAGTGCTCAACAAAAGCAGTTTATCCCCTGCTTTGACCACAAGACGCGCATGTGGCGCGGCCTCACCCGCAAGCCCCTTGAGGACGCTCTGACGACCTGGATCGAGTCGCTCGGCATTCGCCTGCTCCCCCGCCATGAGCTTATCGACCTTGTTGAAGATGCGGACGGCAGAATAACCGGAACCGTGCTCTACGACCTCACCGAAAATCGAATCGTGCCCTTTGCTGCCAAGGCCACGATCATCGCAACCGGTGGCACAGGCGGCCTGTTCGAGCGCAGCCTTACGTCGGCTGATGTGCTCAGCTCCTCGCAGGCCATCGCACTGGTGCACGGCGCAACACTTACTAATATAGAGTTCATGCAGATGATGCCTGGCTTCATCGAGCCCAGGCGTAACTTGGTCTTCAACGAGAAAACCTGGCGCTACGTGCATGTAGACCAGCCGGTAGATATTGCCGACGACAAGCTGGACGACCTGCTCGAGCAGCGCTCTGGATATGGTCCCTTCACGTCACGCTTGGCCTCCCGCGCTATCGATCTCGTCATCGATCAGGCAGGTGCCGAAGGCCTGGCACTCCACTACGACTTCCCCCGCGAGGATGTCCCAGAGTTTGTGCAGACCTTTGCCACCTGGCTGCAAGACGAGCACGGCATCGCGCCGACCGACGAGATGCGCGTTGCGATGTATGCCCACGCCGCTAACGGCGGCATCAAGATCGATAAGACCGCGCAAACGGGCGTTGAGGGCCTCTACGCTTGCGGTGAGGCGACAGGCGGCATGCACGGCGCCGACCGCATTGGTGGCTTGTCAAGCGCCAACGGCATCGTGTTCGGGCGCATCGCGGGCGCATCGGCAGCCCTCACAGCGCAGAAAGAGCCTGAGGCGGCCCTGAAGGCGGATATCACCCTCCCCCAGTACGGCATTGCCACAACAGATGCCGAACGCCTGACACACAGCCTTAGGCACACGATGAGCACCTTTTGCATGATCAACCGCACCGAGACGGGCCTATCCGAGGCACTACACGAGCTTGAGGGCTTGAAGACAGAGGCAACGACCTTGAGCACACAGAAAGCCCAGGACAGCGAAGTCGCAGCCCTCGCCCGCCTGCAATCGCAGATTCAACTAGCACAGGAAATGGTCAAAGCCATGCGTAAGCGGACCGAAAGTCTCGGATCGCACTATCGAGCAGACTAAATCGATTCTCACTTTGAGTTTGATCACAACTTTTCAACATGCATCGAGCCCTGTGAGCATGATTCCTCTAAGGAGAACACGCCTACGGGGCTTTAGCAGTGTTTTCCCTAAGGGAATCACGGTGCAGATTTCTCAGCTCCGCGCCCTTTCGGGTTCGACCCCATGAAAGGTCAACAAAAAAAGACGGCCAACCGAAGTTGACCGTCTTAACATGCTTTGGTGGGCCGTCAGGGGGTCGAACCCTGGACCTTGGGATTAAGAGTCCCCTGCTCTACCAACTGAGCTAACGACCCGATATCAACACGAAGCAAGAACTGGGGTGGGTAAAGGGACTCGAACCCTCGACCTACGGGACCACAACCCGTCGCTCTAGCCAACTGAGCTACACCCACCGTGTCCTGTGCGCTTCGCGCTCGACTATTATTGCAAGGAACGCCACGCGATGCAAGCCCCAATTTTCAAGAAATTTGAAAAGAGTTTTTCGAGACCATTTCGAACAAATCCCACCGGTTTCATAGGAGTAAACTTGCCCCACTGCAAATGCTCGAAAGGACCAGCATGAAAGAACTCTCCAACCGCACGGCGACATTTACCGATTCGGTCATCCGCCGCATGACGCGCATCTCCAATAAGTACGGCGCCGTCAATCTCTCGCAAGGTTTCCCCGACTTCGATCCCCCGGCGCAGCTGCTCGATAGCCTCAGCGCCATCGCCAGCGACCCCAAGCCGCTCTATCACCAGTACTCCATCACCTGGGGCTCTCAGACCATGCGCGAGGCGCTTGCCGCCAAGCAGGAGCACTTTATGGGCATGCCGGTCGACCCCAACCAGAATATCGTGGTCACCTGTGGCTCCACCGAGGCCATGATGGCCGCCATGATGACGGTCACGAACCCCGGCGACAAGGTCGTCATCTTCTCGCCGTTCTACGAGAACTACGGCGCCGACACGATTCTCTCGGGCGCTGAGCCCATCTATGTGCCGCTCAACCCGCCCACGTTCGACTTCGATCGCGAGACACTCGAGGCGGCCTTCCGCGACAACGAGCCCAAGGCGATCGTCCTGTGCAACCCGTCCAACCCCTGCGGCAAGGTCTTTACGCGCGAAGAGCTCACTTTTATTGCCGACCTGTGCAAAAAGTACGACATCTACTGCATCACCGACGAGGTCTACGAGCACATCGTCTATGCGCCCCACGAGCATGTCTATATGGCCACGCTGCCCGGCATGTTCGAGCGCACCATCAGCTGCAGCTCACTGTCCAAGACCTACTCCATCACCGGTTGGCGCCTGGGCTACACCATCGCCCCAGCCGAGATTACCGAACGCATCAAGAAGGTCCACGACTTCCTCACGGTGGGCGCCGCCGCGCCCCTGCAGGAAGCCGTCGTTACCGCCCTCAACTTCGACGACAGCTATTACGATGAGGTCCTCGACCTCTATACCGCTAAGCGCGACCTGTTCTGCCAGGGGCTTGATAGCATCGGTCTTGAGCATAACGTGCCGCAGGGCGCCTACTACGTGATGATGGATATCTCGGAGTTTGGCTACGACAGCGACCTCGAGTTCTGCGAGGACCTGGCCTCAAAAGTGGGCGTGGGCGCTGTGCCCGGCTCGAGCTTCTTCCGTGAGCCTGTCAACCACCTGGTTCGCTTCCACTTTGCCAAGCGCGACGAAACGCTCAACGCCGCGCTCGAGAACCTCAAGTCCCTGCGTGATAAAGTCAAGCCGCGCGGGTAAGGACGGCCCGGCAACTAAAGCAACCAAAGAAGCCCCGCACCGCCCGCCACGTTGCGAGGCTTCTTTTTATAGCGCTTTCTTAAATGGTTTAGAGCCCCATACTTTAGTCACGGAGCAACTCGTCCCAGAGAGAGGAATACTATGGCAGAACAGCAGCTTATCGGAGCGCTCGAGGCCGGCGGCACCAAGATGGTCTGCGCCACGGGCTATGCAGACGGTACGGTCCTGGAGCGTGAGCAGATCGCGACCACGACCCCGCAGGAGACCGTTGAGGCCGTCAATGCATGGTTTGCCGACAAGGGCATCGCCGCGCTGGGCATCGGCGCCTTTGGACCCACCGCAGTCAACCCTGCCTCGCCCCAATACGGCAAGATCCTGGAGACGCCCAAAACGGCATGGCGCTACTTCGACCTGCTGGGCACCATCCAAAACGAGCTCAATATTCCCTGCGGCTACGACACCGACGTCAACGTTGCCTGCTTGGGCGAGGTCACCTTTGGTTGCGCCCAGGGCCTCACGGACGTGGTCTACCTGACCATCGGCACCGGTGTGGGCGCCGGCGTGCTCTCGGGCGGTAAGCTCGTACACGGCATGATGCATCCCGAGGCCGGCCACATCCTGGTCACGCGCGACCCGCGCGACACCATCGGCGAGCATAGCGCTTGCCCCTTCCATGACAACTGCCTCGAGGGCCTCATCGCCGGCCCCGGCGTCAAAAAGCGCTGGGATGGCAAGAGCGCCGGAGACATGGCCGATGACCCGGAGGCCATGGACCTGCTCGCAGGCTATCTGGCACAGGCGCTCATGACCTACACGCTGTGCTATGCCCCGCAGAAGATCATCATCGGCGGTGGCGTTGCCGATCACACCCCTATCGTGCCGCTCGCCCGCAAAAAGTGCGCCGAGATGCTCAACGGCTACATCGTCACGCCCGAGGTCAACGATATCGACACCTACATTGTCAACAACAGCCTCGAGGGCAAGCAGGGCATCATGGGCTGCCTGGCCCTGGGTGCCGCCGCGCTTCAGCAGTAGGCGCGCCAAAGGGGCGCCACGACGTCCAGCAATCCCATCCTACGGAATAACGCCGCCACGCCCTGTATAAGCCCCCAAACAAAGAAAGGCCGCCTAGGACCAAGCAATGTGTCCTAGGCGGCCTTTTTGGCACAAATGAGCGATCGTAGAAGATATCGAAGCACAACGCCCGTCATCGCTCCGCAGCAGTCGATCATCACGTCGGTGATCATACCGGCG
>URBA01000125.1 GCA_900545905.1 uncultured Collinsella sp. | reverse complement strand
CAGCGTCAGATGTGTATAAGAGACAGCAAAGGGTCTCTGATTACTCCCACTCATTGGGGACAGACTTAAATGAGTGCTCTTGAAATGCCGGCGCCTGGGGACGTTCTTTTTCTGTCTGCAGTTTGGGACGGTCCTTAGAGCTGCAGCGCGCCATGAGCGACGAGGCGAAGCGGATCATCCTGTCTTTTGAGTTCTAAGCATAAGCCCCTGTCTCTGAGCAATGACCGGTTCGCATTTGTGCGTATTTGCGTGCGTGGGATTGCGTGGCTATGCGTGTATAAGCACCGTCTGCGGCTGTATTATGACCATTTGGCGGTTATATACGCAAAAGTACGCACATACGCGCTAATTTGTGCGAATATAGAGACGGCAGAAATGTTAGACGCTCCATGACCCAGGAGGCACATATGGCAGATTTCAAGCAGGCTCCACTCGACGCCGCGGCAGCCGCCAAAGCAGCATTCGCTTCGGTCCAGGACAAGCCGTTCCCTAACGACATCTTTACGGCTCCCGAGCTCCGCTGGGCCGTGATCGGGTGCGGCGTTATCGCCAACCAGATGGCCCAGTCCCTCGCTCTTGCCGGCCGCAAGCTCGCGGGCGTCGCCAACCGCACGCTGTCCAAGGCTCAGACTTTTGCCGAGCAGTATGGCATCGAGAAGGTCTATGACACGGTCGAAGACCTCTACGCCGATCCGGACATCGACGCTGTCTATATCACCACGCCGCACAACACGCATATCACCTATCTGCGTGCCGCGCTGGCCGCCGGCAAGCACGTGCTCTGCGAGAAGGCCATTACCCTCAACTCTGCCGAGCTCGACGAGGCCCGCGCCATCGCCGACGAGCACAACGTGGTCCTTATGGATGCCACCACGGTGCTCCACATGCCGCTGTATCAGGAGCTGCGCCGTCGCATGGATGCGGGCGACTTTGGCCACATGAACCTCGCCCAGCTCAACTTTGGCAGCTATAAGGAGTACGGCGACCTGACCAACCGCTTCTACAGCCGCAGTCTTGCCGGCGGCGCCATGCTCGACATTGGCGTGTATGCCCTGTCCGTCATGCGCCTCTTTATGGCAAGCCAGCCCGCTGAGGTCGTGTCTCTGGGCAACACCTGTGAGACTGGCGTTGACGTCGCGGGCGGCATTGTCTGCCGAAACGCCGAGCAGCAGCTGGGCGTCGTGAGCCTTACGCTCCACTCGAAGCAGCCCAAGCGCTCGGTCATCAGCTTCGACAAATGCTATATCGAGGTCAACGAGTATCCGCGCGCCGACCATGCGACCATCGTGTGGACTGCGGACGGTCACCGTGAGGAGGTCCACGCTGGCACCGAGGCTTACGCTCTGTGCTACGAGATGGCTGACCTCGAGCAGGCCGTCGCCGGCGACGATTCCAAGCGTGAGCTTCTGGATTATGCTTCTGATGTGATGGAGCTCATGACCAAGCTCCGCGCCGATTGGGGAGTCGTCTACCCCGAGGAGGAGTAAGCGATGCTTGCGGAAGATAGGCTCAACACGATTGTGTCGATGGTGCAGCAGGCCGGCTCGGTCACTGTGCCGGAGCTTGCCGAGGCGCTGGGCGTGACACCGTCCACCATTCGCCGTGACTTGCAAACGCTCGACCGCGCACACCGTATCGCCAAGGTACACGGAGGCGCGACGAGTCTGGAGCGCGCGCACGTGACGCGCGACCTAACGCTTAATGAGCGCAGCGACCTCCATAACGACGACAAAGAGCGTATCTGCGCCCGTGCGGCGGCACTTGTGGAGCCCGAGAGCTTTGTATACATCGACTCGGGTTCGACGACGCTCAGGCTCATCGAGCATCTTCCACACCTTGAAGATGTCACCTATGTGACCGATTCCGTGCTCCATGCTCAACGCCTTGCTTTGCGCGGCATGCGTACCGTGGTGCTGGGTGGCGAGCTCAAACCCGAGACCGAGGCGCTCGTTGGCCCCGATGCCTTGGCAACCTTAGACCGCTACAACTTCAACTGTGGCTTTTGGGGCTCTAACGGCATTGCCGCCGAGCAGGGCTTCACGGCGCCCGATATCGAGGAGGCGCAAGTAAAGCGTATCTCGATGCGCCATACGGCCAAGCGTTTCGTAATCTCTGATGCCAGTAAATTTGGCATGGTGGCGCCCGTCAAGTTCGCGGACTTCCGTGACGCAACGATTATTACCGCAGGCGATGTCCCTGCCAAGTACCGGGCAATGGACAACGTCATCACGGTCTAACAGCAGGGGACGGGCAAACGCCAAAACCAACGCGAAGGGGTAGGAACCTATGTGGTGGTTTTGACGTTTGTCCAGATAAAACCTGCCAAAATAAACCTGTCCCTTTTTGGCAGGTTTTAGGGCTCCCAGGGGCAAGGGGCTTCGATGTGGATGTGCTCGCCGGTTACGGGATGCGTAAAGGACACGCTGTGGGCATGGAGCATGAGGCCGCAGGGGCGCGGCGTGCCATAGAGCTCGTCGCCTACCAGGGGATGACGCTCGCTTGCCAGATGCACACGGATCTGATGCTTGCGGCCGGTGAGCAGCTCGACATCGATATATGAGCGCGTGGGCAGGCCACGACGGCTCTTAAGACGCTTGAGCACCTTCACGCGCGTTTGAGACGGCTTGCCGCTAGCACCGACGCGCATCTTGCGACTGTCGTGACGGTCGCGGGCGATGGGCTTGTCGATGAGCTTCTCGTTCCAGTCGATTTTGCCCTCGGCGAGCGCCAGGTAGTGCTTTTCGAAAGCGTGGTCGATCACCATCTGGTCAAAGGCGGGCTGCGTCTGCTTGTCGAGCGAGAACAGCACCACGCCGGTGGTGTCGCGGTCTAGGCGGTTGAGCGGCTGCATGTCGGTCGCGGCAAAGCCGTCGCCCATCGCCAGCAGCAGGTCGCTGGCGTAGTCGGTGAGCGTGCGCTCTCCGGTGCCGTCGCCGTGGACGATCATGCCGGCGGGCTTGTCGATGGCCATGAGCCAGGCGTCGCAGTAGAGGACTTGAGGTTCTTCGTTCACGTGTAAGCCTTTCGGTTAGCTGATTCCCACAAACATGCAGCCCGAGGTCGCCCCGCGTAGGCGGGCGGCGGGCTTGTGGCCGGCTTGAGCCGCCTCGACGGCGCGACGGACGCGAGCGACGGCACGGCCAATCTCATCGGCCTCGAGCAGGGTTCCGTCAACCATGAGACGACGCACGCCGGCATTGAGCAGCTGAGGAACCTGCGGTGTGAGGTCGATGGGGTAGGCGTCGTACAGGCGAGAGCGACCGTGGATGTCGGTGCGGACGGGCATGACCTTTCCGTCGATATTCTTGAGCGAGAGCTTGCGGGCACGCAGGCGGCAGTTGGCACAATCGTGGATGCAGCCGTTGGCAACCTGCAGAATGCAATGCTCGCTTGTCATGACGCGCGGGCGGCCAAAGACGGTGATGCCCAGAGCCGCGGGCGCGGCGGCTCCGAGCGAGACAATCTCGTCGAGCGTGATCTCGGGCGAGAGCCAAAACGCACCGGCTCCGCGCTCGGCAAGCGCCTCCATGCAGGGCGTGTTGTGCACCGGCAGGCAAGAGCGAATTTCGGCCGTGGCGCCGGCCTGCGCGGCTACGGCGAGCTCGGAGATATTGCCGACGGCGACGGTGGCTCCGGCATTGATCCAGGGATCGACGCGCTCGTGGTCGACGGCGCGGCAGACCTCGTCGAGTACGGGTACGATGCCCTGCTCAAACGCATCGGCGGGGGAGACACCGGCGGCCTCGAGCGCATCGGTGGTCATATAGATGCGCGTGGCGCCCTCGGCACGAGCTGCCTCGGCGGCTTCGAGCGTGTTGACGGTGGCGCAGATCTGCGGCTCGTCGCGGTAGTGCTCGGGCATGGGTCGCGTACATTTGTCGAGCACCGGCAACTCGAGCGTTTTCTCGCGCTCCTCGTACGGTGCCAGAATGGCCTCTTCCAGCGCCTTACAAGCGGCGGCGCGCACCTTGTGCACGGCGGAAAAGCCCATACCGCAGCCGGCGTCGAGCGAAACGTCAAAGCTTGCGGCCTCAAAGGGAGAGGAGCCCATGCGCCCGACGTGCTCAACCAGATCGGATGCCTCGACGGCGCGGGTCTTGGCGGCCTCGACGGTGAAGCCCGTGGCGGTGGCGGTGAGCGCGGGGTTGTCACAGCAGGTGAGTGTGACAGTAAACGGCTCGCCCAGGCGCGCCACGACGGACACGTCAACAGCTCGGCGGCGCAGCACATCGCGCTTGAGCGCGGCGCCAGCGGCGTCGATGGCGCGCTGACTGCGAATCACGCGGACGCGGCAGCCCTCGGGCATGCTGCGGGGCACGCGGCACTCGATAACATTACCGGCGGCGGCATCATCGGCGGCAATGGTGGTCAGGAACTGGTCAAACTCGTTATCGTGGCGAAGCTCCAGCAGGTCGCCCTTGCCCACGGGCTCAAACAACTCAATGCGGGCGATGGCGGCGCGCCGACGGCGGTCGTCGGGCTTGAGGCCGCGCACATCGCGGTTGGCCAGACGGCTGCCCAGTACCGTGCCTACGATCTGGCCGCGGTTGTTGGAACGCTCATAGCTCATCATCTCGTCGCCCGAGGTGCCGTCCTGATAGGCGTGCGTAAAGTCGCGGTTAAAGCAACGCTTGAGTTGGCGCTGGCGAGCGGCGTCCTCGTCCTTATCTACGGCGACCCCGGCCAGCATGTCGTCAATTTCGTGACGATACACATCAACGATGGAGTACACGTAATCGGGCGCCTTCATGCGGCCCTCGAGCTTGAGCGATGCGGCGCCGGCGTCATACAGACGGCGAACAAGCTGCGAAGTGTTGGTGTCGCGCGGGCATAGCGCACGCTCGCGGCCGGCGGGGGAGAGCGCGCGGCCGTTCTCGTCGATCAGCTCGTAAGGCAGGCGACAGGGCTGAGCGCACATGCCGCGGTTGGCCGATCGTCCCGCCATGGCAAAGCTCGAAAGCAGGCACAGGCCCGAGTAGCAAAAGCAGATGGCGCCATGGCTAAAGACCTCAAGGTCGACATCGGGTGCGGCGTCGTGGCTGTCTCTTATACACATCTCCGAGCCCACGAGACTACGCTGCAT